>JAAYQH010000226.1 GCA_012519365.1 Planctomycetota bacterium
ATGCACACGCTGGATCGTTTGCCAAGCGAGCGTAAGATTTCCAAAACGTCCATTTTTTCTCTGATTGTATCGGCCGTGGCCATTCTTTTTCTCGTTTTGTTTGCGCGTTTTGCGCCGCCCAAGTCCGGCATTCACGTTGCCACGCTGAAGGACAGCCTCAATGCCCGCTGGGCGGAGGCCAATTCTGCGATGCGCAACGGCACCCGTCTGAAGACCGGCTCGGAACTGCTGCTGATTCGGGAGGGGTTTGCGACGTTGGTTTTTGACAATGACGCCACCGTCGTGATGGAAGGGCCGGCCGAGTTTCAAATCCTGACCAGCGACCAGATCAAACTGAACTATGGACGCCTTTATGCGATTGTGCCGCCGCAGGCCTACGGGTTTCAGGTGACCACGCCGAGTGCCAAGATCATCGATTTGGGGACGGAGTTCGGCGTTCAGCAGGATATGCACGGAAACACGGAGCTGCACGTTGTTCGCGGCAAGACAAGCCTTGTTTCAGGGGTTCAAGGGAGCCGAATCAATGTGTATGTCGAAGCAGGAACCGCCAAACGGCTTGACACTCAAACCGGTCAGATTAAAGACATTGTCTGTAACGAGACGCTGTTTGCCCGTCATATTGATTCGGATACACAAGTTATCTGGCGCGGCCAGAAAACGCTGGACCTGGCCGATATCGTCGGCGGAGGCAACGGGTTTGGGACGGGACAACTCGATACAGGAATCAACCCGACATCGAGCAGGCCGGCGTCGGTACTTCTTGAGACACAATCTGCACCCAATGCCTTTCGTCCGGTGTTATTTAATCCCTATATTGACGGGGTTTTTATTCCGAACGGACGGACGCCGCAGATTATCAGTTCTGAGGGACATCTGTTTGAAGCCTGTCCGCCCACAAGCGGTCATTGCTTTAACAATGTTCTCAATGCGGTAAGACTTTATGATTTTCAGGCCTTTCGGGGCATGCCGCAGCCAAGCGGCCCCAGTGCATTCAAATGTTTACTGCTGCATGCCAATATCGGCATTACCTATGACCTTCAGGCCTTGCGTGCGCGCTTGCCGGACGTCAATTTTGTTCGTTTTGTATCCCGGTTCGGCATTGAAAAAGAAGCAATGCGTCCTGCGCTTAGCAATGCTGATTTCTGGATATTAGTCGATGGTCAGTTGCGATATAAGAAAACCCAAGTGGGGTGGGGGGAATTTTATGATATTGATCTGCCGCTTTCCGAGCAGAATCGTTTTTTGACTCTTGTCGTGACCGATGGTCAGGATCCCAATGAGCGTTTTTATGAGAACCGGGGCTATCCGCCGATTGACAGCGATTGGGGGATGTTTGTTGATCCGGTTCTGATTTTGGAATCGAAATGAAGATAAATGACAAGAATCCAATTGTTCGATCAATCGAAGAAAGGAGGTTGACGTCAAAGACATTAAAATGTGGAGTAAAGTATGATCCGTAGGAAAGTGGTTGTTTGGGTAGGGATACATTAAATGGGGGTATTTACCCGAAACTTAAATATTTTGTGGAGGTCTGAAAGATGAAAAGAGTATTAGTTTTATCAATGGTGGTTGCGTTGGCCACAGCCGTACAGGCGGTTGACATCTCATCGTCGTTCACTAATCTGGATTTTGACAGCGGAATTACTCATATTGCCAGTGGATTTGATAATCCGAATGCAGATATCATTGGCTGGAGCGACTATCCTGCCCACCCTTTGAATGACGCAGGGGTTGAAGGACCGAGTGCCTGGTGGCTTCCTGATGATTATGCTTATGGGCAGGCGGCCTTTATGAGTCCCGGCGACGGCGCCTACAACATGAGCAATTACATCATTCAGTCCGGTGATATATTTATCGTTAGCTATTTGGCCGGCGTGTGGGGTTGGGAGGGTAGCGGAGACGGGAGAGGTGAGTGGACGGCCACCTTGTTCTATGACGATCCCGCCAATGTAATCGGAAGTTATGTACAGGACTTTTTCTGGGTGGGTTTGGCGGATGGGGTCCGGTTTACTGACCCTGTCGGGATCACAGCAACGCCTGAATCGGTCGGTGGTACACTTGGCATTCTTTTCCAGAATACTACGGGTGACAAGATCGCACAGATCGATGAAATTAGCGTTACTGTCATTCCGGAACCGGCGTCGTTTGCCCTGTTGAGCCTGGGTTCTTTGGTTATTTTCAAAAAACGCAAATCAATGTGATTTGAGTGTGTTTTAGGGGGTCAACTTATGCCCGAAGACCGAAATGGCTGAGACATCTTAAAAAAGCAAGAAGTGTATCTCTTGTAAAAAACTTAATAGGTTATCGTAGGAGACTTGAAATGAAAACAACGGTTTTATCATTGGTGATGGTTCTTGTTCTGTTTGTTGCGATGAGCCAAGCGGCACTTATCTACGATAATCCCGCTGGCGGAACAATCTATGCGTGGAACTGGGCGGATGGCCCAATCACACATTCCGTTGAGGAAGTGGATCTCGGCGATGGAAACTTGGTCATTCGGCATACCGGAACGGTTAATAACAACACCGGTGCAGCTGCGAATACCCGCTATGGTTCCAAATGGGATATTACGGTCAGCGGCAATACCAGTGCCGACCCGGCCGATTACACCATCTCGTTTTATTTACGCAATGTGTCCGGTAAGTGGGATCCTATTCCGTTGTCCCTTGCGGTGCTTACGAAAGAGGATCCGGATCAGGGATTCGGTTATGCTGTCCAACAGATTGCCCAAGCGGACGGTTGGGTTCGTGTGGAATTCAACCTGGCGGATTCAACCGGCAACTGGTGGGAAGGCAATGCCTGGGATTTGACGAATCCCAATTGGTCACTTGAAGTGGGGATGCCGTGGCCGGGTCTGTCTGTGCCCGCCGGGGAGTCATGGACCCAAGTGTGGGAAATGGATAATCTCAAGATTATTATGGGTTCGGATATAGAGCCTCACGATCCGGTGGCCTGGCCGGACAATGGTGACGGTACAGTTGGGACGCTGATCTCGCAGGCAGAGGCCGAGGTAACGCTGGGTTGGATGGCCGGCGGCGATCCGAATACTGCAAGGGAATATCCCGTGAACCCCGATACCGTCGGATATTACATTTATCTTTCGCTCGGCGGCGAGGATGCCCCCAACCTGTATCTGCTGGATTATGTTGAGCAGGTCTACGCTGAAGATCCCTATGAGACCGATCCGTACAATGAGTATGGACCGATCCTCTTAGGTCAGTCGACAACGTACTACTGGCAGATCGAGCAGGCGATGGACGACGGAACCGGAAATCCTTATGACGCCGGCGATCCCAATAATATCACAGGGCCTGTCTGGAGCTTTACCACCATTGGCGCTACGCCTCGGATTCTTTCCGGCCCGGAACATACCGTGGCTGATTTTGACGGCAACGCATCGTTCAGCGTAACCACGGGTGCTG
>JAAYQH010000227.1 GCA_012519365.1 Planctomycetota bacterium
ATCCGTCGTGCGGCACGTTGAGGCGATGGAGACACCGTCGGACAGCCCTTTCGTTAAAGCCGTTTGTCAGGCGGTCGGAACGGAAAAAACAGCCGCCGCACCGTTTACCACCGACGGCCCCTTTTTTGCTCCCTTGGGGCCGGTTTTGATCGCAGGGCCGGGGGTGCCGCATTTGTGTCATAAACCCGATGAGTTTATTCCTGTCGAGGCGTTGGAGCAGGGCAAGGCATTTTATCTTCGCGTTTTTGAGCGATTGCAGGAGGTGTAATCGAACGGTGGTGTTTGACGGATAAATAAGTTCCGGCTGTTGCGATGAACTGTGGTCAGGGAGTTGCGCACTTTGATTTTATTTGTTAGGGAACGATTTTATGCTCAAGGCGGTGATTTTTGACTTTGACGGTGTGATTTGTGACTCGGAAATGCTGCATTATCGTGCACTGAATACAGTGTTCAACCGATACGGCGTGGATGTGCCCAAAGAGGTGCATTGGGACAAATATCTGGGACTCAGCGATCGCGAAAATATTGAGGCAGTCAGTCGAGATTATCATATGGGCCTGGATTCGGCGGCTGTAAAGCGGCTGATGGAAGAAAAAAAAGAGGTGTTCGAGGCATTGGCCAAGGCTGAGCCGCTACTAATTGACGGCGTGTCGACGTTTGTGCAGCGGTTGATTGAACACGGCGTTCGGCGAGCTATTTGTTCAGGGGCAATACGCAGCGATATCGACTTGATGCTTTCCGGCTCCGGCCTGGCGGATGCGTTTGAAGTGATTGTCACCGCTGACGATGTCACTCATGGAAAACCCAATCCCGAAGGTTATCTGCTGGCATTGGAAAAATTGAACAAAACCGGTGATTCGCCGATTAAGCCGGCCGAATGCGTTGTTGTCGAAGATTCCCATTGGGGCCTTGAGGCAGCGATAGCAGCCGGGATGCACCCCATCGCGGTAACCAATACTTACAGCCGGGAAGAACTGGAGCCTAAGGCGGAGTTCGTTGCTGACCATCTTGACCAAGTCCCATTTGAAACTCTGTGCCGGCTCTGCGACTGAGAAGACAAGATTCCCCTTCTTCGGTTTTCCTTCTTGACTTTGAGGGCTAATTGTCTTGAAAAGCCAAGTGTCCAAATACGGATAAAAGCCCGTTTTTCAGCATTTCAGCGGCCATTTTAAGGGGTTGACTTGACTTTTCTCTAAACGGGGCTATACTTTAACTGTCTCTATCTATTCCAATAATCTTTGCGCCTCGGATAAGCGGACGGGTGCGAAGGATGCGATAATAGATATGTCGGATCCTCAATAGCGGGGGTCCGACTTTTGTTGTCTGTAAACGGAATGCGGATTTGCAAGGAAGTCGTTTTGGTCGCTAAATGGGATGACAATTTAATCAGCCGAATTCAACAGGCTAACGATATTGTGGATGTTGTATCGGAATATTTAAGCCTGACGAAACGCGGCAAGGAATGGGTTGGATTGTGCCCGTTTCACACCGATCATCGCCCCAGTTTGTATGTCAGCCCGACCAAACAGATATTTAAGTGTTTTGCGTGCGGGGCCGGCGGTGATGTGTTGAAATTTGTCCAGATGAAGGAGAATTTGACATTTATCCAGGCGGTCGAACGTCTGGCCCAGCGGGTGGGTATTTCGCTTGAAGGGTTCAAACGCCGCCGGGCAGAGCAGAACAACGGCACGCTCAGCCCGACGGAGTTGGCCAAACTCAATACCTGGGCTATGAAGCATTGGGTCGCGAATTTGTGGGACAAGACCCAAGGGGCCGCTGCGCGTGAGTATCTTGCCCAGCGCAAGATTTCGCAGGAGACCGCCCGTACGTGGCAACTGGGTTTTGCGCCGGACAGTTGGGACGATCTGCTCAAAAAAGCGGCTCAGGAAAATATTCCCGAGCATCTGCTGGTCGAATCGGGCCTTGCGGTAAGACGGGCAAATACGTCCGGCTGTTATGACAAGTTTCGCAATCGGCTAATGTTTCCGATTGCCGATGTTACAGGTCGTATAGCAGGTTTCGGCGGCAGGACCCTTGGCCAAGATCCGGCCAAGTATATGAATTCGCCGGCAACGGCACTGTTTGACAAAAGTCAGCTGCTTTATGGCTTGCGGCAGGGGCGTGAGGCGATTGTCAAGGCCGGCAGAGCCGTCGTGGTCGAGGGCTATACTGATGTCCTGATGGCGCATCAGAACGGCATCAAGACGGTGGTGGCGGCGTTGGGAACCAGCTTGACTCAAGACCACACGCGTGTTTTGCGTCGCTATGCCGACCGGATTATCTTGGTTTTTGACAGCGATGCGGCCGGGCGTTCAGCCGCCGGTCGGGCACTGGAGGTCTGTCTAAGCGGCAAGGTAGATATCCGTCTGGCCTTTGTGCCGGAAGGCAAAGACCCGTGCGATTTTCTGGTGGAGCACGGTCCAGCGGCTTTTGAAACGGTCATTGAAGCAGCCGAGGATGTATTGTCGTTTAAGTGGAGGCAGCTCAATGAGCAAATGGCTGAGCAAGACAGTTTGCCCAAACAAACCGAGACGGTCGGGCAGTTTTTACAGACGGTCGCCGCGGCCGTGCAGGCCGGACAGACCGATCCGTTGGAATTGGCGGTGCTGATCGGGCGGCTCAGTGCCTTGCTCCAGACGCCTAAGTCACGCATTGATGAACAATTACAAAGGTTGCTCAAACAAAAACCGCCGGTCGAACGTACACAACAGGGGTCTTCAGAAACCCGTACAAGCGATGTGGACGACCAGACCGCCGTAACCAAGGCTCGGCGTGAGATTCTGGAAGTATTGATTCAGGAGCCGGGATTGTACGCGACGGTATTTGGGCGGTTTACGTTGGCCGATTTTGGCTCGGCCGGGCCGATGCGTGAAATCGCCGAGGCGGGTTTGCCGTCCCTGGAAGCCGGCCAAGAGCCGCAACCTGCCGATCTATACAGGCGAATCGAATCGCCCCAAACGGCGGCTATTCTGACGGAAATGACGTTTGCCGACGGTTCTAAGGGCCCCGGTGCACGGCGGCTTGTCGATGCGCTCGAGGTACTGGAAGTGGATCGGCACAGGCGTGATATTGAGTCGCATAAAACCCACTTAACCGATGACGCCGTGGAGCCGCTGCAGCGTATCTACGGCTTTTTGAAACAGCAAAAAGGCAATCCCCGCTGTGGCGGCTTGCAGTAAAAAAACCGAGAAAACACAGAGATAGAAACGAAAAACGGAATAGCAAGGACATTTATGGCGAGCAGGAAGAAGAAAAAAGAAAAACTGATGATCGAACAAGACACGTTCACCCCCGAGGAACTGGACGAATTGGACGATCTGGACGATTTAGATATTGATGAACAGGACGACGAGCAAGAGGATTTTGACGACGTGGACGATGGGGATACGCTGGAGCCAGAGCCGGACTCGGACCCTGTCGAAGATGAGCAGGAGCCCAAAGAGCCGATCGTCGTCGGCGACGAGGATGACGAATCCGCTCTTGCGGCCGGCCGTAAAGAAAAGATTGAACAGGTCATCGGGGCCATTGTTAAAAAAGGCCGCGAAAAAGGGTATTTGACCTACGAAGAGATCAATGACGCCTTGCCCGACGAGATTATCAGTCCGGCCCGTCTTGACAGCCTCTTGATGACCCTCGATGAACTGGGCGTACAGGTGCTCGATGAGGCCGAGGTTGAAAAGGATACGGAGGAGGACTTCGAGGAGGCCGACAAGGTCGGACGCGGCGATGATGACGATGAACTCGATGAAGATTTGCAGATCGAAGAGGAATTGATCGAGTCCGAAAGCCGCAAGATCGATGATCCAATCCGGATGTATTTGACCCAGATGGGTGAAATCCCGTTGTTGACGCGCGAAGAAGAAATCAGCCTGGCCCGCAAGATTGAACTGACGCGGATCGCATTTCGGCGTAAGGTCCTCGAAAGCGACTATTGCGCGCGGACCGCCATCGAGATTCTCCAGCAGGTCGATGAAGGGGCGCTGCCGTTTGATCGGACAATGAAAATGAGCAGCGGCGAAAGCCAAGAGCGGATGGTCGTCAAAAACCGGCTGCCAGCCAACATTGAAACGGTCACCAAACTGCTGGATCGCAACATCGATCTGTTTCATCAATCCCAACAGGCCAATGAGGCCGAGAAGATTAAACAGCTGGTTCGCCAGATTCATCGCAACCGCCGCAAGATCGCCACTTTACTGGAAGAGTTGACACTTCGCACCAGTCGGATTCAGCCGATGATGAAGAAGCTTCAGGGCATCCAGCAGAAAATGCACCAGCTTCAGGAGATCATTGATGCCGGTCCGGGCGGCGATTATACTGCTGAGGATATTGAAGCCATCAAACAGGAATTGGAAGGTTTGCAGGAGTTGGTTCTTGAAACGCCCAAACAACTGGACAAGCGGTTGCGGGCGATCGAGGCAGTGTATGCCCAATACGAAGAGGCCAAGCGCCGGCTCTCCGGCGGCAACCTGCGGCTGGTAGTCTCCATCGCGAAAAAATACCGTAATCGCGGTTTGAGTTTTCTGGATATCATCCAGGAAGGCAACACCGGTCTGATGCGGGCTGTGGATAAATATGAATACCGCCGAGGCTACAAATTCAGCACCTACGCAACGTGGTGGATTCGCCAGGCGATTACTCGCGCCATCGCCGATCATGCGCGGACGATTCGCATCCCGGTGCATATGATTGAGACGATGAGTAAACTGCGGACCATCAGCAAGAATCTGCTGCAGGAACTCGGCCGTGAACCGACAATCGAGGAAATCGCCAAAGAAGCCGAGATGAGCGTGGCCGAGGCCCGTCGGGTCCTTAAAATCAGCAAGCACCCGTTCAGCCTTGACCGGCCCATTGGTGAAAGCGAGGACAGTTATTTCGGTGATTTTATTGAAGACGACCGCGCCGAATCGCCTGTCCAGTCGGCCACACAGGAGATGCTCAAAGATCGCATTGAGCAAGTGCTCAAGACATTGACCTATCGTGAGCGCGAAATCATCAAACTTCGCTACGGCATCGGCGACGGCTATACCTATACGCTTGAAGAGGTCGGGCGAATTTTCAAAGTCACCCGTGAACGCGTTCGACAGGTCGAGGCCAAAGCGATTCGCAAACTCCAACATCCTGTCCGCGCCCGAAAACTCGAAGGCTTTCTCGACAACAAATCGGTTGTGTAAATGGCATGGACAGGCCTTGAGATAAAATCCCCTGTGGATTTGGGACAGCTGAAAACAGCGAGAGAGCGAAGTGTGCCTAAATTTTCAATTCTGCATTCTACATCCTAAACGCCCACTACGGCGATGCCGAGTTTGTCGGCTAAGGCCAGCGTATCGGGCTTGTCGATGATGAGGGTGCGGCCTTTTTCCACGGCCAGACAAGCCGCTTTATGGCGTTTGAGACTTTCGATGGTGTCCGGCCCGACACAGGGCACGTCAAACCGCATATCCTGATTGGGTTTAGCGGCTTTTAGCAGCGTCCAGCCGCCTTTTTTGCACAGGGCGCCCGCCCGCTCGATCATCTCAGCGGTGCCCTCAATCGCCTCGACGGCGATAATCTCACGTTCTCGCACGGCGATGGCTTGGCCAATATCCAGCCGCCCGATCTCCAGCACCATCGGCCAGCCGAATTGGATGTCCGCCCAAACCTGTGCCGACGGCTGCGTTCGGGTCATAACACCCTCATCGGCCAGATGCTCTTTGCAGTACATAATTGAATTCTCCAGAATAATCCCGGCAGAAGCGAACTCCTCGGCAATGGCATTCAGGACAGAATCGTTGCGTTTGTCCTTGCCGGCCAAGCGGACGTACCAAATCCGCAAAGCACGCCAGTCAGGAAGATACGTTATAATCCGCCACGGCGTAAAAAGACGAGTCTTGGCAACGCGTCCGACCATAATTGCCCTGCGCACACCGCAGCGCCTCAGTTTCCGCAGCCAGCCGCCGGGACGAGCCACCGCTCCATAATAAAATGCATCGACGTGCTCGGCCAACTCGGGCGAGGCGTTATCGGCCAGACCAATACAAATAACGCGTATGCCCGCCCGCTGTGCCCCATCGGCTACCAAAAACGGCAGGCGCC
>JAAYQH010000228.1 GCA_012519365.1 Planctomycetota bacterium
CCAGCCACAACCCGCCGGCGTCAGATTTGTTGGATTTGTGCGATCGAATGGGTTTTGTGGTGTGGAATGAAGCGTTTGACAAGTGGGATGGCACGGCAGGACGCCATGACGGTCAGCCGCCGCTGGAAGAATTCGGGGAAAAACAGATTTGCAATTTTGTGATGCGCGACCGCAATCATCCGTCCGTTGTGGTGTGGTCGATTGGCAATGAAATATCCAACGAGTCGCCCAGCAACAAAGAGGGCAAAAGCGGCCCGAAGGTGGCGATGATGCGAAACTTTGTCCTTAAATATGATCCGACGCGTCCGGTGGGGATGGGTTGCTTTATCCCCGAGACGGCTAATCGACCGATTCTTGATGCGCTGGACTTGACGGGGTGGAATTATTTGCGGCGGTATTCGATTTATCGCCAGCGCTATCCGCACAAGCCGATTGTCTATTCAGAATCAGCCTCGGCACTGAGTACGCGGGGATTTTATGAGGTGCCGCTTGCCGCGTTCAAAACAGATTATTCTGACCAGCGTCAGGTCTGTTCATATGATCTGAATGCTGCACCATGGGCGGATATTCCGGATGTGGAATTTGCGCTGATGGAAAAGGACCGTTTTGTGGCCGGGGAATTTGTTTGGACGGGATTTGATTATCTGGGCGAGCCGACACCGTTTGATCAGGAGGCACGCAGTTCGTATTTTGGGATCGTGGATTTGTGCGGCATCCCCAAAGACCGATTTTATTTGTATCGCAGCTACTGGCGGCCTGAAGCGACGACGGTGCATATCCTGCCGCATTGGAACTGGCCCGATCGGATTGGCAAAAATGTACCGGTATTTGTTTATACCAACGGCGATGAAGCGGAGTTGTTTTTGAACGGAAAGTCCCTCGGGCGACGTATCAAGGGGCAACGTCCCGCGCGGCCTGAAAACTACGCGAGCGGGGCGGCTGTGTCGGTCAGCTCGGAACAGGAGAATAACCCAGCCAAGGCCATGTTGGATGGAGACAGCGGGACGCGCTGGTGTGCCTCTTCAGGTGCGGTTGAACAATGGATACAGTTGGATTTGGGACAGGTCGTACCGATCCAGTGTCTGACCCTTGAATTCGAACGCGAAGCCAAATACTACGGCTATTCTATCGGTGCCTCCAAAGACGGGCAAAACTGGACTCAGATTGTATCCAAAGCAGCCAGCGATCAGCCGCGAAGGTACGGTCCCAAAGAAGTTTTCCATTCGGTAAACATCGAGGGACGATATCTGAGGATGGAATTTAATGAATTAAGAGGCGGCTCTTGGGCAAGTATTTGCCGTTTTGGAGCCTATCCGCAAGAGGTTGAGTCGGATTACTATGCGCAGACCTATGATTATCGGCTGCGTTGGAATGACGTGGTTTATGAGCCCGGCGAATTAAAGGCGGCTGCATATAAAAACGGCAGGAAAATCGGCGAAGCGATAATGCGTACCGCCGGCAAGCCGGCTCAGATTCGTCTTACGCCTGATCGACGCGAATTGAAGGCAAGCGGTGAGGATTTGTCGTATATATTGATTGAGGCACTGGACGAGCAGGGCACCGTGTGTCCTTTGGCAGATGCGTTGATTCATTTTGAGATCGACGGGCCTGCCGAAATTGCCGGCGTGGGCAACGGCAATCCGCTTTCGCTGGAACCGTTCCAGGCGGATTATCGTAAGCTCTTTTTCGGCAAGGCAATGCTGATACTGCGTTCGAGGGAGGGGCAAACCGGCTCTGTCCAAATACGAGCACACGGACAGGACTTACGGGACGGCAAGGTTACGATAAAGGTTAGCAAGTAACGGCACATCCCACGCAGAAAAATTCAACTATAGTATCTGAAGTTTTGCAAAATTGAAAAATTGGAGTCCAAATGGGCTTTTTGACGACAAATATTGATAGTCCAGTGTCCGATAATATCATGGAGGATA
>JAAYQH010000229.1 GCA_012519365.1 Planctomycetota bacterium
ATAATCCCGATGGCCGGCCCCACGATCGGTCCGGTACCGGCGATGGAGGTAAAATGATGCCCGAAGACAATACCCCGGCGCGTCGGGACAAAATCGACACCATCCTGTTTTTCCCGACTGGGGACAGGCGCGTCAGGTTCCAGCCGAAATATCCGCCGTGCCAAAAACCGCCCATACGTATGATACGCAACCACATACCCCACAAAACATACCAGCATTAACAACAGAACGGCCATAACAACCTCTCGGGTTTAGTAGTGTAATCCCTTTATTATACCTTTATAGGAGAACGAGACAAGCCCGTCAATTCAAGCAAAATTTTTCGTGACTCTCCGGGCTCCGGTTCATCGACCTCTGCCTTGCGCGCTTACGCCCGAAGACACACGGTTAAGACGCACTTACAGAAACACCTTTTGCAACCCGGTTTTTTGGATTTTTTTTGGGTAAATTTTTCGTCGATACGCAGGGCAAAACCGAGCAAAACCGAGTGTTTTGTGGTGCCGGCTGTTTCTTTACATCTGTCGGCATTTAAGAAAATAAAAGTTGATAACTCCTCTTTTTTGTTGTATCGTACAAGAATATAAGCATAAAAGGGAACAAAGTTGATATTTAATGAAAGGAAACTGGCAAGATGGCAACGCTTTTTTATGAACAGGATGCCCCGATTGACGCCCTGCAAGGCAAAAAGGTTTGCGTGATCGGGTACGGCAGTCAGGGACACGCGCACAGTCAGAACCTCCGCGACAGCGGTATTGAGGTGGCGGTCGCCGAGTTGGAAGGCACAGCCAACTATAAACTGGCCCAGGAACACGGATTTGTTCCGACGACCATTGCCAAGGCGATGGACGGGGCGACACTGATTATTATTACCCTGCCGGATGAGATTCAGGCCAAGGTCTATGAATCGGACATCAAGCCCAATCTCAAGCAGGGGCAGGTGCTGGGCTTTTGCCACGGTTTTAACATCCATTTTGGGTATATCAAACCGTTCGAGGGTGTCGGCGTCGTGATGATTGCGCCCAAAGGCCCTGGGCATTTGGTTCGCAGTGAATACGAAAAAGGCGGGGGCGTGCCCTGCTTGCTGGCCGTTCATAGGGACCCTGATGGGAATGCCAAGAAGGTCGCGCTGGCCTGGGCCAACGGCATCGGCGGCGCTCGGGCAGGCATTATCGAAACCACCTTCAAGGAAGAAACCGAGACCGACTTGTTCGGCGAACAAGTGGTCTTGTGCGGCGGCCTGACCTCGCTGATCAAGGCCGGCTTTGAAACGCTTGTCGAGGCGGGGTATCAGCCGGAAATCGCGTATTTTGAGTGTATGCACGAGGTCAAACTGATCGTCGATCTGATGTATCAGGGCGGGATCAGTTATATGCGATACAGCATCTCCAATACGGCGGAATACGGCGATCTGACCCGCGGCCCTCGGATTATTACCGAACAGACCAAGGCGGAGATGAAAAAAATCCTCCACGAGATCACCAGCGGCCAATTCGCCAAAGAATGGGTGGCCGAATATCAAAGCGGATTAAAGAATTTCAAGGTGCTGTACGAAAAAGATTACGGCAGTCAACTTGAGGTGGTTGGACGCAAGCTGCGTAAAATGATGAAATGGATCGACGCCAAAGAAGTCTAACCCGGCAAACGTTCACGGCTGCCGGCGTGTGTTTTGCCGGTGTGTTCGAGCGGAGTTAATGTACGGCTAAATTTCAGGAGCCTGATTATGAACAAAATGATTGCCTGTGGGGTGCTTGCCTGGGCGGTGGTGGGGCTGGCCGGCTGTAATCGGTCGCTGAGTGCCTACGAAAGCGTGTACGAGAAGTATTACGCCACTACCATCGGGCTGAGCACCTCGGCGGATGTGCTGGAGATCTTCCAAAATCGCGATAGCGAGCTGATCAGCCAGAGCGAGAGCGTTGTCGCCTGTTGGGGCAAAGAAGGCAAGCGTGACCGCACACACTGGTTTAATATGGTCGCGTTTGATCAGGACAGCGCGGTAGCGGTCCGCAAATACGGCTTTATGCTTGAAGAGACGGCCGAAGGGCCGAATCGTCAGCCGCAGCCCGGTCTGCGTTTTGATGCTGAACTGGTGCTGGACCCGGCCTTGCTCGACGAACCGTACGCCAACGCCAACGAAATGCGGATTGCTGTGCTGCGCAGCATCGCCTCGCACTTCAGCCGCGATCTTGAGCAAGTTCAGCATGACAGCGCCACGCTGCGTAACAGCGGTATCATGGTCAAGCAGGCGTTGAATAATGCGCTGATGCAGCTGGTGCAGACCCCTGCCGAGGCAGCCCGGCTCAGTGAGCTGCAAGGGATGGCTTTTGACCATTTGACCCTGGGAGAAGGTCGTATTCGGATGCTGATTCAGGGCGATATTGTCAAACTCAAACTCAAAGCGGGAAAGCCCTGGTTCAAAGAGCCGTTTGAAGAGCATCCGGACGTCAAGAATATGTAATCGGCTTTTAAGAATTCAATCGTTGCAATAAGACTGCTCGGTGGGCAGTCTTTTTTTATGGCTTCGCGGCGGTTTTATGGGTTTTTTGGTTAATATTCCTCTGTGTCTTGGTATCTGTATATACACTTATGTTTCATCCGAGCGATTCGGGGCAGGAGGCAGTGGGACATAGTTTGTCTTTTTTAGGCTTTAAGTGTTGAGTTTTTTGGAAGGGCTGGACTCTATCGACACAGTTTTCCAGTGTGAACGTTCAGGATTTAGGAATTGGTGGTTTAGTGGTTTGTGTTGTCAGGATTACTATTATTTTTTAATGGAAAGGAAAGGACGATGAAACAAGTTTGCATAGCGGCTGCGGTGCTGATGCTGGTCAGCAATGTGTGTCTGGCGGAATGGAAACCGGTGGAAGGGAAGATTATGACCCGCTGGGCGGCCGAGGTGTCGCCGGACAATGCGCTGCGGGAATATCCGCGGCCGATGATGGTGCGTTCCGAGTGGCTGAACCTCAACGGCTTGTGGGACTACGCGATTCGTCCGCGAACGGAGGCAGCCCCCCAGCAGTTCGACGGGCAAATCCTGGTGCCGTTTGCAATCGAATCGGCATTTTCGGGCGTGGGCAAACGCGTCGGCACTGCCAATCGGCTGTGGTATCGTCGGACGTTTCAGATTCCCGCCGGTTGGGGCAATCAGCGTGTCATCCTGCATTTTGGTGCGGTGGATTGGGATACCGATGTGTGGGTCAACGGCCAGTACCTTGGCAATCACAAGGGCGGTTTTGATCCGTTCAGTTTCGAGGTTACCGGCGCCCTGAAGGCTTCCGGTCAGCAAGAGGTCGTTCTGGGCGTGTGGGACCCGACCGACAACAGTTTTCAGCCCCGCGGCAAACAGGTCAACAACCCGAACGGCATTTGGTACACGCCGGTAACAGGAATCTGGCAGACCGTATGGATTGAGCCGGTGCCGAAGGCCTCGATTGCCGATCTGAAACTGACACCGGACGTGGACAACAAACGTATCCGAATCGAAGTGTCAACACGGGGCGATGCGAGCGGTCTGACGATTTCGGCTCTTGCTTCGGCGCCGGGGTTTTCCGGTGCGGCATCCTCAACCGACACGACGGCCAGTCTGGTGGTAACCAATCCCCGGCTGTGGTCACCGGACGACCCGTTTTTGTATGATCTGACCGTGCAGCTCAAAGACGGCTCTAAGGTGGTCGATGAGGTCAAAAGTTACTTCGCGATGCGCAAGATCGAGGTGAAAAAAGACGACAAAGGCATCAATCGTCTGTTTCTGAACAATGAGCCGCTGTTTCAATACGGCCTGCTGGATCAGGGCTGGTGGCCCGATGGGCTGTATACGGCTCCGACCGATGAGGCCCTGCGATATGATGTGCAAGTGACCAAACAACTTGGCTACAACATGCTCCGCAAACACGTGAAAGTCGAGCCGCAGCGGCTGTATTACTGGTGCGACAAAATCGGCGTACTGGTTTGGCAGGATATGCCCAGCGGTGATGCCGGCATTCACGGCGACATGCCCGATCTGAATCGCAATCCGATTTCCGCTGCGCAGTATGAACGGGAATACAAGGCGATGGTCGAAGCGTTGTACAATCATCCGAGCATCGTGATGTGGGTGCCGTTCAATGAAGGCTGGGGCCAGTTCGACACCCAGCGGATTGTCGCCTGGGCCGAACAACTCGACCCGACCCGGCTGGTCAATAACGCCAGCGGCTGGACAGATCGCAAGGTCGGCCATGTGCACGATATTCACGCCTATCCCGGCCCGGCCATGCCCCCGCTGGAAGACAAACGAGCCGTGGTGCTGGGCGAGTTCGGCGGGCTGGGTCTGCCGATTAAAGGGCATACCTGGCAGGATGAGCGCAACTGGGGCTATCGCAGTTACACCACGCTGGACGAGCTGAACGCCGCGTATGCCAATTTGATGCATCGCCTGCGTTTGCTGGTCGGCGAAGGGTTGGCTGCAGCGGTCTATACCCAGACCACCGATGTCGAGATCGAAGTCAACGGCATCATGACATATGATCGGGCGATTATCAAGCTGGACCAGAGTGTTGTGCCGCTGCACCAAAAGTTGTATCAAAAACCGCCGACGGTTAAAGTCCTTGTGCCTAATGCGCGTCAGGGTCGGTATACCTGGAAGTACACTACCGACAGGCCGCAAGACAATTGGTTCGCGCCGGAGTTCGACGACAGCAATTGGAAGAGCGGCCCCGGCGGGTTCGGCACAGCAGGCACTCCCGGTATTATTCTCGGAACGGTCTGGAATGCCGACAACATCTGGCTGCGACGCACCGTGCGAATTGATAAGAGCGATGTCGGTGAGGTAATGTTGTCCATTCTGCATGATGAAGACGCGGTGGTCTATATCAACGGTGTCAAAGCCGCTCAGACAACCGGCTTTATCGGCAACTATGCGATCATCCCCATATCGGATGCCGCCAAAAAGGCACTCAAACCGGGTGAAAATCTGATCGCCGTGCACTGTCGCAACACCACCGGCGGACAGTCCATTGATGTCGGCCTGATCGAATTGACCGATTAACCGCTCAGTCTCCCTGGATTTCCCTATGCCCCTGCCTATTTTTCGGCAGGGGCTTTTTTATGGAGTCAACTCTTTCATCATTGTTACCTGATGATGAGCCAGGCGGGCAGGTTCCGGCAGACGATAGCGGCCGGTCAGGCGGAGTGTCCATTGGACGGCCGAATCGAGTGTGCAGAGATGGCCGGGCGAGACAAACAACGGCTTGACACCAGTGCGGGTGCGAACAACGGCCCCGACGGTTTGACCGGCATCGACCAAGGGGGTATGGCTGCCTTTTTGCGGGGCGGGTTGGTCATAGGTACCAATCAGGCGGCTTTTGGCGCAGCCGATGGTCGGACGATTCAAAAACAGGCCCAGATGTGCCGCCAGGCCCAGCCGTCGCGGATGGGCGATACCCTGGCCGTCGATAAGGAACACATCGGGGGTGGTTTGAAGCTTGCCGGCCGCTGCCAGGCACGCCGGGGCCTCGCGAAAGCTCAACAGCCCGGGGATGTAGGGAAATGTCAAATCTGCCTCTGCCAAGGCAGTTTCAATCGGCTCCAAGTCAGGAAACGAGAGCACCACCGCTGCCGCCAAGACCTTGCCGCGTGTTTTGTCAAACGCACAATCCAGCCCTGCGGCCGTATGTACGGCCCCGTGGATCGGACAAAGCCGAACCTGCCCGGCCAGCTGCTCTTGAAGTTGTCGCGCGTCGGCATACGTCAAATCCCAACGATGTAAATCGACAATTTCCATAAAAAACCACAACCGAAATCATTGGCAAAGGGGCTTTCTTGCAACCCAACGGCAACCCTGCAGCCGGCTGTGCTGCTGCAGCTAATCCCTGAGCTTGGAGAGTTATTCTATCGCAAATCCTGACAGGATTCAACGGCCAAAAGTCGAAGGCAGCACGGGGCGCGAGAATGTCTTTTTTATCCACACTTTTATGGGATGGCAATCAGGGTAATTTAGTATTTCGGTCATTGAATCGCCTCCTGCTGGCAGAGGATCGGGACGTATCGACAAAATTCGGCTCGCAGCGGAGGGGGATTTGCTTGACAGGACCAAAAACAACGCTACTATAGCACGTTAATGTCAACCCAAATAAGGGACTACCGCTATGCAGTGCCCCGTGTGTCAAACGCCGATGATCGCTATCGAACTGGACGAGGTCGAGACCGATTATTGTCCGGAGTGTCAAGGAATTTGGCTGGATGCCGGAGAACTTGAGATTTTGCTGGAAGATGCCGACCAGACACGGCGTTTGCTGGATTCCTTTCGGCCGGCTGAAACGACGGAGACAGCCCGCCTGTGTCCAATTTGCCTTAAATCGATGCAAAAAGTCTATGTTGAACCCAGTAATAAGGCCGTGCTGATCGATCGCTGCCTCAAATCCCATGGCTTATGGTTTGATCGGGGCGAATTGATGCAGGTGCTCCAGCAGGGGGCTTTTGATGAGCAGGGCAAAGTGGCAAAACTGTTGCGCGAAATGTACCCGCCGGAAGAGTAAACCGTTTCCAAGAAGCACAAACCGGAAAACGTGTGTTTTCATCGATAGAATCGATAAAAAGCAAACCCGAAAATGATTACATTTATCAATAGGAGTGGAATATGGTGCCTCTAATTATCGCGGTGGTCGTTGTCGTTCTATTGGTGGTGATGTTTGTCGGGATTTACAACTCCCTGGTTCGGCTGCGCAATCAGGTGGACAACGCCTGGTCGCAGATTGACGTGCAGCTCAAGCGGCGGCACGATCTGATACCTAATCTTGTCGAAACCGCCAAAGCCTATATGACCCACGAGCGGGAGACATTTGAAAAAATCACCGAGGCCCGCAGCAAAGCCTTAGGGGCAAAAAGCATTGCCGAGGCCTCCAAAGCCGAAGGGGAACTGACCGAGGCGCTGAGCAAATTTATGATGGTGGTGGAAAATTACCCCGAGCTGAAGGCAAACCAGAACTTTTTGGCTCTTCAGGAGGCGCTGACCAGCACCGAAAACAAAATTGCGTTTGCCCGGCAGAGCTACAATGATCAAGTTCTGTTCTATAACAACCAACTCCAGATGTTTCCGTCCAATATAATCGCCGGTATGTTTAATTTCACCAAACGCGATTACTTTGAGATCGAAAACGAAGCCGAACGCAGCGTGCCGCAAGTTAAATTTTAGGTTTTTGTTCTTGGTGTAATCAGGAGTATGAATTTTCAGTCCAATTGACTCGTTCGTGCGTTCGCATGGGTGTAAACGTCGAAAAGAATTTTTTGTAAAATGGCCAGTGCTTCCAAAGAGGCACAAGAACCCCATTATTCGGATACAAGGTTAAAAAATAGGGATATTTTACCCGTAAAACACCCTATTTTTGTTTTGTGAAAAGAGTGTAAAGATATTGACAAGTATCGTTAAAACCGGAGCCTCTGCAGCTCCAAACTCCAATTTCAAAACTAAGAATTTACACAATGTGGGAACAAATACGCGTCAATAAACGGAATTCGGTGATTTTGCTGGGGCTGATGGGGGCGGTGCTGTGCGGCCTTGGATTTTTGCTCGGCTTTGCCTTTGGCGGCGGCCCGGAGGCCGGGTGGGTCGGCATTTTTGTTGCCGCGTGCATCTGGGTGGTGATGATGATGGTGAGCCTGTTCAGCGGCGATCAGATTTTGCTGGCTTCCAGCAGGGCCAAACCGGTTACCGAGGAGGTCCACCCGCAACTATTCAATGTGGTAGAAGAGATGACCATTGCGGCCAATCTGCCGAAAATGCCGGCTGTTTACATTATCAACGACCCTGCCCCCAATGCCTTTGCGACGGGGCGCAATCCGCAGCACGCCTCGGTGGCGGTAACTGCCGGACTGTTGGCCCGACTCAATCGCGATGAATTGCAGGGCGTTATCGCTCATGAAATCAGCCACATTCTTCATCGCGATATTTTATATGTTACGGTCGCCGGCGTGATGCTGGGAGCGGTAGTCCTGCTGAGCCAAGTATTCTTTCGGGGGATGTTTTACAGCGCTTGGGGTGGACGGCGGTATTCATCCCGTTCGCGCGAAAACGGCGGCGGTGCGCAGGTGCTGATCATGATATTGGCGATTTTCGCGGCCATTTTGGCGCCGCTGTTTGCTCAAATCCTGTATTTTAGCCTGTCGCGCAAACGCGAATACCTGGCCGATGCCGGTGCGGTGCGGCTGACCCGGTATCCGGAAGGGCTGGCCGGGGCACTGGAAAAAATCGCCGGCACAGAGCTATCGATGGAATCGGCCAACAAGGTTACGGCGCCGATGTATATCGCTAACCCCTTTCGCGGCAGAAAAGCGGTGAATTTATTCAGCACCCATCCGCCGATCGAGGAGCGGATTCGCATTTTGCGGGCGATGTCCCACGGGGCCGGCTTTAAGGATTACAATCAGGCCTTTGAACAAGTGACCCACCGTGTGGGTGTGATTCCACCCTCTGCCGTCGGGTCGGAAGATTCAATCGGCATTCGACAAGGCGCTCTGCCGACTGCCGAGGAGGCCGCAGTCAAACATCCTCAACATCAGATTGGCGATATCATCCGAAAGGTCAATGGGTTTCGATTTATCTCCTGCTCCTGTGGTCTGCGACTCAAACTGCCGCCGGATTACAATGGCAAAACCATCCGCTGCCCCCGTTGCAAACGTACGCTCAATATCTGAAATCCGTCGTTTTAGATTCACAAAATCTATTATTAGGTGGCCTTAAAGTATGACGTTACTCCCAAAACTTTGGGGATTTCACGATCAATGGGATCCTTGGATTTAGCGTTGAATCGAGGATTATCGCATTACCCACTGCAGGTCAATAAATTCAAGGAAGGCTTGCTCGCGCAGCGCAGGGTCTGTCCCGACGCGGTAGTGCAATTGGAGGGTTTTTTGCATAAAGACCTTCACCGGCTGGCCGTGCTCGTCGGTTTTTGTCGGATGCTCCACCACAGCCGTTTCATTGCTTAAGCCCCCGATAAAGAAGCTCACTTCTTTGGCTTTCAGGTTAAAATCCTTCCAGATAACGACAAAATCCCGCGTGTTATCCTTGCCGCGATAGACTCGGTTGTCCGCAAAATCGAGGGACTCCAGAAAGGGGTAGCTGCCCTGATACTGGAGCTTAATGGTCTCAAAGACACCTTTGGGAACGCCAAAACCGGCAGGGATAATCTCAAAATTATCCGTTACCAGTTCACATTTCGGGATAAACGGCACCTCGGAATGGTCGCTTTCGTTGGTCAGCGACAAAATAAGGAACCAGAACCGTTCCGGCCCAGGCCGCCCCGGCACCTCCAGTGTGATAAGGCGAGGATGTTCATATTGGACGGTCAGCGTCCATTCATTGGGTTTTTGAACGATCGCCGGTTTGGGAAAGGCCGCATAAACGGCGGACGCAATACCGATTATTCCTATCACTATCGCGGCAATCTGCTTGCTCATTGACGTTTCCTTTTTGTCCTGAGTGCGGTTTCAATTTACAATCTTATCCGCATTTTACCGCAATCGGCCGCGATGGTAAAGGATTTTATAACGAAAAGAGGCTGTTGCTTGGACAAAATTCGGATTGCTTCGTTGACAGAGCAGGGCGGGACGGGCATAATAAAGGTTTTGGTCGGGTAATCCAAAAATAGAGGGCAGGCATCAGCACCGCCCAATATCTGGCTTAATATATCTGTTATCTGTTTTTCGTTGTAAGTTGCCAGGAGAGCCGTTATGAAAAATCAGCCTGTAGACAGCCACATTCACACAGAAACACCGCCGGAAATCGAAAAACTATTTCGCGCGGCCATCAAAGCCGATGCCAGCGACCTGCACCTGAAGGTGGGTATCCCCCCCAAACTCCGCATTCACAGTAAGCTCAAGAGCACCACCGGCGAAGTGATGACCGAAGAACGGATCGAACAGATGGTGTTTGAGATTATGAGTCCATCCCAAAAGAATTTCTTTCTTGAACACGGGGCGCTGGACTTTGCCTACCAGATAGGCGCAACGGACCGGTTTCGAATCAATGTGTTTCGTCAGCGCAGTTACATTAGTTTGGCAGCTCGTCGCATCAGCAGTCGCATTCCTCCCTTTGAAACCCTGCACGTTCCGCCGATGGTGGAAAAAATCGCCGAAAGTCACGACGGTATGATCCTTGTCACGGGCCCGACCGGCTCGGGAAAAAGTACGACGATTGCCTCGATGATTGATCACATTAACAGCACCACCGCCGCCCATATTGTAACCATTGAAGATCCGCTTGAATTTTTGCATGTGGACAAGAAATCGATCGTTTCGCAGCGTGAAATCGGTATAGACGTGCCGAATTTTGAAGAGGCCCTGCGGAGTATGATGCGTCAGGACCCGGACGTCGTGCTGGTCGGTGAAATCCGAGACAACGAAACGCTGACCGCCGCGATGCGGGCGGCCGAAACAGGTCACCTGGTATTTGGCACCCTGCACTCGAACAACTGCGCCCAGACAATCCAGCGTGTTTTGGATATGTTCCCACAGGAAGAGCGAGACTTGGCGCGTCAGACGTTTGCCCTGACGATTCGAGCGGTCATCAGCCAGCAGCTTCTTCCCGGTATTCGGCCGGATGTGCCTCGTGTGCCGGCGGTGGAAATTATGATTAACACGCCGATTGTCCGCAAACTGATTCGTGAAGAGCGAGAATCGGATATCCCGGCTGCGATTCGTGCCGGTGAAGGCGAGGGGATGCAGGACTTTACCGAAAGCTTGCGGCGTCTTGTTGAGGAAGAATATATCGACCTGAAGAAGGCGCTGGAATACGCCCCGAACGTCGAAGAATTGAAGATGGCGCTGAAGGGGATTCGTTCCGGCACCAGCGGCATTTTGTAACCACCGGCAACCCTGATGGGGCGTTTGGTTATGCATCAGTTGTGGGACTAACGCGGATACACGGACAACAACGAACGGTTTTGGGAGTTCAAACGATGAGTAATATGCTGGCGGCAGGGTCGGAGATCGGCAACTATATCGCGGCATGGAAAGGACTGCTGATGGCGGCGGCGTTTTTTGGGTGGCTGCCGCTGGTTAATTGGGTCTATACCGACTCGCAGGCTGTGCGAACGCACAAAGAGACCTGGACGGCCGCTATTGCTACGATTGGGGCGGCGGCCTTGCTGTTGTGGATGATGATCCCTGTGTTTTTCATCGGATTTTTGCTGTATTTGCTCAGTGTAGGGGCAGCGACCGTGGCGTACATCATCCATCGCAACGCGCGCGTCTCAGACTTTGAGCGTATCCTGACGGCGGAGCATATTCGAGGGCTTTTCATCGACGAAAACAAAAAACTCCAAAAACTCAGCCTCGGGCTTTCCTTTGTTACCTCCAATAAAAATGAAGTTCCCCTCCCCCTGCCCAAAACGCGGGAGGCAGAGGGCTTTATTATAACCTGTGAGATTCTCGACGACGCCATATGGCGGCGGGCTGACCAGGTCATCTTCATTCCGCAAAAAGACGAATACACCGTGGTGTATGAGATCGACGGCGTCCCCATGAAGCAGCCGCCCCGCACCAAAGAGGAAATGGAGGCGTTCATTTATTATGTCAAGCAACTGGGGGGGCTGGATGTCGAAGAACGACGTAAGCCCCAGCAGGGCCGCTTCAAAGTCATCAAAGACAAAGAACTCAAGACCGAATGGCAAGTCAACACCTCCGGCTCGACTGCCGGCGAACACCTCCGGCTGGAGAGAATTTCCGACTATGTGACGCGCAAACTCGAAGACCTTGGGTTTAATGACAATCAGATCGAATCAATTCGGTCGCTTCGTGACTTGCAGGGGGGTGGGCTCATCATCATTTCAGGCCCGCCCAAAAGCGGCAAAACGACAACCCTGTACACGCTGTTGAACAACCATGATCCGTTTTTGAACAATATCGTTACTCTTGAAAAGAAGATCGCTGCTGAGTTGCCGAATATCACGCAAAATGTCTTTACGCTGTCCGATACCGGCACAACGACCTATGGGCGGCGGTTGCAGACACTGCTGCGCCGCGGACCGGACATCATCGGAGTGGAAGAATGTGAAGAACCCGAGGCGGTGAAGCTGGCTACGGCAGCAGCGCTGGATGGGAAAATTGTGTATGTGACGATGAAGGCAATGAATGCGGGGGAATGTGTTGATATATGGAATAAACGGCTCGGGGACAAGGGGAAAAGCGCTGATGCCCTGACCGCTGTCATTAACCAGCGCCTGGTTCGCAAACTGTGCCCGAAGTGTCGAATCCCCTATCAGCCGAATCAAAGTCTGTTTAAGAAGTTCAATATCGACCCGATGAGCGGCGGGATGTTTTATCGGCCCGGCGATTGTGTGTATGATAAACGCGGTAAACCCATCATCTGTGATATGTGCCAGGGGACGGGGTTCTACGGACGAACCGGACTTTTCGAATCCATCCGGATTACCGATGAACTGCGGGAGAGCATCAAAAAGGCCAACAATACCAAAGAGTTAATTGCTGCGTTCAGAAAAGCCGGGATGCTGTACCTTCAAGAACAAGCCATTCAGAAGGTCACCCAGGGCGTCACGTCCATCAATGAAGTGATCCGAAACTTCACGACCGAAACCTGAGCAGGGCAGCCATGCCAAATGAGTGTCGAGATGAAAACGGAAGGCAACTGTTCAACGCAGCGGTTTGGATATTCAAAGGGACTCGAACAGCCAATCCCTCACAGCAATCGTCCGGTTTGAACGTGTTTATGATGCAGCATGTTGTACTTAAAATTCAGTGTTTTTTGCGTTTTAATTAAATGATTCAGGTATCCCTAAATAAGGTGTTGCGATGACTACGGCTCTGATTGGGTTGATCATACTGGGCAGTGTGATTTATTTTTATCTGAAGTGTTCGCTGGTAACGTCGTTTTCGACGTTTATTGCTGCGATATTCGCAACCATTATCGGCTTCAGTTATCACGAAGCGATGGCGGA
>JAAYQH010000230.1 GCA_012519365.1 Planctomycetota bacterium
CGCCAAAAATGCTCCCGCCGTTATCACCGTCAACCACACTATTTCCGCAGTTCAGGTCCTTATCTCCGTCGCCGGGACGCCACTGGCATTCACTGAAGATGACGTTGCGTAAGGTGGGTGCACCGCCAATAATATAGCCGCTGCAACTGCGGAACGTGATTCCTTCGATAACAGACTCTTCTGACAGATTCTCTAACATCAAGATGTAATCATAGAATTCCGTCTGACGAACAACATCTTCGTCGTCTGGTTTCAGGCCCGAAATACGGAGGGTCTTGCCATTGAAACTGATCGTTCGCAGCGAGGACGGACCTTCACCCGTAATGATGTTGGCCGCATAGGTTCCGGGATAAACCAGAATCTGGTCACCATCCTGAGCGGCGTCGATCGCGTCCTGCATATCCGGAATGCCCATACTGCCGCCAACATAATAGGTCTTCCGTTGACGTACGTGCACGACAATATCCTTATCGCTGGTCATAATAACGGTATTGGTCGTATCGGTTGCACCGTCGCGAACCGTTCCGCCTGTCCAGCCGGTAATGATATAGCCTGACGGGATGGACACCGACAAATCCACGAACTGGCCGTAATAATACAGCCCCGGCGTCTGGGATTCCGGCTGGAAGGATACCGAGCCGCGTGAAATGCCCTGCTCATCAAGAACTGCTACCGTCAGGGTCAACCGCTCCAGATTCCCGGGATTCTCATAGTGGTAACCCAAATCCACCACACCCGTATCCAAAATGATCGGGCTAATTGACGGATTGGTTGTGTACTGGTCCAGTGCGACAGCCCGGGCCGTCGTGCTGCCGGCATTTACGGCCGGACTGAGCGGGTCCAGATAATAGTCGCCCAGCGGGCCGGTCACAAACTTCGGGTTGCCGAAGTACACCGCATCGGTGATGATTGAACCGGCAGTTTGTTCATACGTGTCGGCAGGCCGGTTATTAGCCAGGATGGAATTGTAAATCCGCGCCTTGGCCGTCCAGTCCACGTACAGTCCGCCGCCGAGGCCTTCGGTGCTGTTATCGGCAATGGTACAGTTGTCAAATCGCGGTTGAGCGTAGGTCATAATCTTGACGCCGCCGCCGTGATTTTCCGAGGTATTGCCGACGATCAGACAGTTATGCAGGTTCTGGGTCAGGACATCCTCGATGCCGCCTTTAATCGCCAGCCCTGCTCCGCCGCCGCTGACTCCTTCAGAGGTATTATCAAGAATCCGCGTATCCACCATCCAGGTATTGGTGGTGACCAGACAGAGTCCACCGCCAACCCCTTCAACGACTTTCGGATGATAATCTTGCTGTGCTTCGAAAAGACCGCTGACAATTGCGAATTCAAACCCAGTTTGCGAGTCAAGAGCCATTTGGAAAGTAGGCACTTTACCAGTGGCCTGGTTACCGACAAACAGACCGTCAGCCATGGTCAGGTTGCTTTGAACCGTCATCAGACCGCCGCCGCTTGGAGCCGTATTGCCCACAAACTGACTGCGCTGCAGATCCAGGTGGTTGTTTTTGCCCCACAAGCCGCCGCCCAATTCCTCGGAGTTGTTATAGGTAAATTCCGTATCGGAAATCGTTACCTCAATCGTTTCGGTCTCGTTGGGATCGGGCAAATGACGATAAACAAACAAACCGCCGCCTCTGAGGATCGCATCGTTGCGAACAAACTTTGTCTCCGAAATGGTAATATCACTTTCGCTCTGAATTGCACCGCCGGAGCTTTCACTCAGGTTACCGATAAAACGACATCCCATAATCCGCGTTGCATTGCTCGCCCCGTTTTTGATGGTAATTGCACCGGCCGGCTGCAAACGCACAACTGCCGTCTGGGAATCAGCCGTCGCTGGATAATCCCAATTGGTAATCTCCATCACCGAAATGGACGCCTTGCCCCCCTGGGGGTCATACGAAGCATTACCCTCAAAGATGCTGTCAAATACCTGCACAGCAGAACCGGTGCTAAGATAAAGCGCCCCGCCGAGGTTATCGATAAATTCACAGCCCTCCAGCGTAAGCGTCACATTCGGATCGGCAAAGATAGCGCCGCCGCGTGTGTAGTCCACAATATCAGTTATTTGCGGTGATGGCGAAGGATAATAGGCCATATTGCCTTCAAAGGTCGAATCGGATATGGCCGACTCGGCGTCCATGCCATAATACACAGCTCCGCCAACGATTCGTCCGTTGCCGACCAGATAGCCGTCACTGCCGTCACGGCTCGGCCAGTTCTCCGGATCCCATGGTTCAGGATACGCGTTGCCGCCACGTCCCAGACCGCCTTCGCTGACATAACCTAATCGCACATAGTTGCCTTCAAAGACGTTCTTCGTGACCACAGGAGAGCAGCCTTCGGCAATGTAGATAGCGCCGCCACGACCGTCGCCGAAGCCGTTGCCCGCATCACCGCCCCAACTGTAACGGCCGCTGCCAACGGCAAAACCGCCATCGCCGGGAATGCCCCCCCAACCGCCGGTAGCGCGGTTGTTGCGGAAGATGCATTCCTCGATAATTGGTGAACTGGCACCCACCACGGCAATTGCGTCGCCATAGCCGTCGCCTGAGCCATCACCGCCGTGACCGCCGGACTGCCCGTCAATATTGCCGGTCAACCCCGTCGTATCCTGCGGGTAGCCGTCGTTGCCGTCGCCGCCGATACCACCGGTCACTGTACAGTTTTCAAAGACCACCTTGCGAATCGTCGGCGAACTGCCGTTGGTCACGAGAATCGCACCGCCGTAGCCGTCGCCTTCGGCATCATAACCGGACAGCGCCCGTTCCGGCGGCGGCGGCGTAATCGTCGGATCCGGCGGCCAAATCCCTGTGGGCAGAACACCGCTTAATCCAATTTCACCGGCCCAGAAGGCATTGCGAATGGTAACGCCCTGGATCACGGTACTCGGGTCTTCGCCATTGTTGAAAATAAAGGCCCGTTTACGGTTGTACCGACTTCCCTGGGCGTCAATAATCGTATTGGCGACCACATAGGGATCATTCGGATTCATTGACGTCAGCGTCAATTGCTTGCCGTAGAAATTGATGCCCTCAGGTTCGGTAATCGTATACGGTTCGTTGGGTCGAGTATCCAGGACAATCGTATCCCCATCGCGTGCGACCAAGACAGCGTCCTCAATACTTTCGTATTCTTCAGGAACGAGCAGATTCTTGGCCACAGCCAGTTCAAACTCGACCTGCACCGTCTGGTCCCCGCCCATAGTTATACTGTTAATCGCGTTGTAGGTGGTATCGTC
>JAAYQH010000231.1 GCA_012519365.1 Planctomycetota bacterium
GCCAGTGCAATCAGCAGGCCGCCGATAGACCATAGCCGTTGAGGAACGCGAGCCAACGCCTGGGGTACTCGTGACCAAGGGATATACTCAATTGCGGCAAAAATGGCGAATGCCAATGCGGAAAAAAGAATGATGCCTTCCAGCAAGACCACCGGAAAGGAACGCCAAAAGCGCGCCATAGCTCCCTGCCAGATGTACAGTACTGCCGGCACGCACAACCCCAGCACCGCCCCGATGACCCAGAGGGCGATTGTACGAAAGACCGACTTCCATTGCCAGCGGCGGACCGCCAGTTTAACAATCCAATAGACGCCCATTGCGGCGATGACGGCTACGCCGGTGGGCTTGAAGTAATAGGGGATAATGGCTGCGGCACCGGCCAGGATGGCCCAGCGTTTTTTGCCGCTTGTTTCGTGCAGGATAAATGCACAGGCGGCGACGAGGCAAAATGGGATCATAAATTGTTCTTTGACATTGCCGTATTTGGCGATCACCGGGGCCGAGAGCATCACCGCCGCCAGCGCGGTTGAGACCACCGCGGCCAGATTGCCAAAGAGGCGTCTTGCGGTATAGAACAGCGTTGCCAGCCCGCCCAGCTGCAACAGCATTTGGATGATGACAGGGCCGGTGTGTCCGAAGCCGAATAGTTTAACGCCGAGGATATTGCACAGCAGTGTGCCCGGGCGAGCGGAAGACTGCTCATCGACCCACAGCCGCGCGCCGTTCAGGATACGCTGGGCCGAGTAGATATACGCGCCGCCGTCAAAGGGGTCGGGGCTGTTCAGTTCGATGTACTTGCCCAGCGCAAAGGGGATGCCGCCCAGCAACAGGGTGGCCGCGATGGCGACGAGCAGGCCGGACGTCATCACAGGGGCGTGCCGAGGCGACGGGGTCGGCGGCAGGATGTGCGAGGGTACGGATTTTCTTCGACGCGTCATAAGACCTTTCAGGAAGGAGGGCTGTCCGGGGGTTCAATGATTTTATCAATAATATAGATGGGGCGATCCTGCGATTCGTGATAGGTGCGCACGAGGATCTCGGCCAGCAATCCCATCAGGATAAACTGAATCGCGGCGGTCATCAGCATCAGCGAGACGATCAGCAGCGGGTTTCGGTTCATCGAGTAGTTTTGAATAAGTTTCATCAGAATGACGACCAATCCCGAGATAAACGAGCCGAAAAGGCACAATACCCCCAGCCCGCCGAAGACGTAGATGGGTTTGGTGGAAAATGAAGCGAGGAATTTAATCGTCATCAGGTCAAGAACCACCTTAAAGGTTCGGCTCAGGCCGTACTTGGTTTTTCCGGTGGTGCGGGGGCGATGATTGACGACCAATTCGGTGACGTTTTCGCCGCCCCAGCTGGCCAGTGCAGGAATAAAGCGGTGCATCTCGCCGTATAGCCGGATGGGTTTGAGCGATTCGGCGCGATAAGCCTTGAGCGTACAGCCGTAATCGTGCAGTCGTACACCGGTAATGCGGCCGATCATCCAGTTGGCAATATGCGACGGCAGGGTGCGGGTAATGGGGTTGTCTTTGCGTTCTTTGCGCCAGCCGCTGACGATGTCGTAGCCTTCGTTAAGTTTGTTGATCAGGCGCGGGATGTCGGCTGGGTCGTTCTGGCCGTCGGCATCGAGCGGCACGATGACCTTGCCGCGGGCGTAGCGAAATCCGGCGCTCAGGGCGGCGGTCTGGCCGAAGTTGCGTCGAAACCGAATGAGCCGTACACGCGGGCAGGTGCGCTGAATGTCCTTAAGCACGCTGAAACTCTCGTCGGAACTGCCGTCGTCGATATAGAGGATTTCATACTCATATCCGTCAAGGGCCTTTACGATTTGGTGCTGGAGGTCGAGCAGACTGTCTGCTTCGTTGAACACCGGGATTACCAACGACAATTCCGGCGGCTGCGTGTTGTTCATATTGTGAACTCCTCAAAATTGAACGCCCAGAAACGCAATGGCTTTTATATCGTCGTGGCGACCGGGCGGCTGAACTTTTAACACCAGTGGAAATTGTACCGAGGGTGTTTCTTTGTGTAAAGCCCTATCCGGAATCGACCGAAATACTGTTTACCAAGGGTGTTATTTTATGTAAACTGAACGGTGTTTATCTGCGTAGAGATAAAGATTCGGTTTTTTCATCTTTTCATTTTAGGAGTTTTGTAATGAAGTCGATTCATTTTTTGGGGTTTGGATTTGTTTTTTTTATCGCGTTTCTCGTGGGTTGTTCCTCTCAGGAAGCGGCTGTTTCGGGGCCAGAACCTTTGGTCAGTCCGACGCCTCGGGCCGTTGTCCCGTCCGATACGACGGCTGAACCGACTCGGCCGGTTCCAGTGCCTGCCCCAAAACCCCAAGTGACCCCCGAAGCCGAATCACAGACAGAGCTGGCACCTGCCATTTGGTTTGAAAAATCCGACCATGACTTCGGCCAGATCAGCCCGAGTTCCTCTCATACGGTGGAATTTAAGTTTGCCAACAAAGGCAATGATGTGCTTA
>JAAYQH010000022.1 GCA_012519365.1 Planctomycetota bacterium
GCCGCGCGGCATCCTGTTTCATTCGTATGAATTTGACAAAAACGGCGAATGCGTCTGGGGCAATTGCTGCATCCCGACCAATCAGAACCATGCCAATATCCAGCTGGATTTTGAGAAACTCGTGCCGCAATTTATGGACGAAGGCCAGGATGCCCTGCGCCAGAAGATGGAAATGCTCGTCAGGGCCTACGACCCGTGCGTGTCCTGCTCGACGCATTATTTGGACATTCAGTTTGTCAAATAATACCTTCAACCGAAACGCCAGGTTTTGTCCCCGGCCGAGACACCTCGGCCGGGTTTTTTGTGTCCTTGTTGCCGCGAGGTGACCCATTGGCAGCGCTTCTTAGACAATCAAATCAGTTCAAATCTCAAACTAATTTGTTAACAATCCGCGTTAAAATCGGATAGAATCTGAGAAACGTTTTGGAAATTGAATCTGGATTGCTGAGATGAAAGTACTGGTAGCGGAAAAATGCGGGTTTTGTCCGGGGGTGCGAAACGCCATCAATTTGGCAAAAAAGACATTAGAGAAAAACAATGTCGTGTACAGCCTTGGCCCTATTATCCATAATGAAGATGTCGTCCGTCAATTGGCAGAAACAGGACTGCATACCGTCAGTCGGATCGATGAAATTGATACCGGCACGGTGCTGATTCGCTCGCACGGGGCGACCTTGGCAGAGCTTCAGGAAATTCACACCAAGGGACTGAATGTTGTGGATGCGACCTGCATTCTGGTCAAACGGGTGCAAAAAATTGCCTGTTTGCTGTACGACGAAGGGTATCATGTTATTATTGTAGGAGATAGAAATCATCCGGAAGTCAGGGCAGTGGTTGGCTCAGCGCCGGATGTCGATGTGGCAGGAACCGAGGATGATTTATCTAAAATTAGGCTGGGAAAGAAATTAGGGATTATTTGCCAGACGACCCAAAGCCCGGACTATTTTGTTCAGATGGTTGCGGCCATAGCCCGGCGCGGATTTTCGGAAATCAAGGTCATTAATACCCTGTGCCGCGAGACCATGGAGCGTCAGGAAGCGGCCGTGAAGCTGTGTCGACAGGTGGATATTATGTTCGTGTTGGGCGGATTGCACAGCGCAAATACCCAAAAATTGGCCGAATTGTGTAAAAAACACAATCCGCAAACGTTTCACTTGCAAAACTGGCAAGAACTTGATAAATGTATTCTTTTCGGCAAGCAGACCGCCGGAGTGACTGCCGGGGCCTCGACGCCGGATGAGGTCATCGATGTGTTTGTGCAGCATTTGCGGGCCTTCGAACCGTGATGCGAGGGCCACAATGAGCGCACCGGCACAAGCTGCTCGGTGGCGTTGAGCAAAGGACAGTTACAAAGTCCGGCGGGGTGCGCCTTTGGGTGTTGGGTTGCCGGCGGTGACGAGTCAGGAGTTAAAACGCCGTTGACTGCGTGGGTCAACGCGTCTTTATCCATAAAAACCATTTTTTCAAAAAGTGGTCTTTGGCGGGTCGGCGTAAATGTGGGGCGTCGGCCGGCGACAAAACAGACTCCACAGGAGAATAGGTACAATGGTAGATCGTAACATCATTTCTAAACTGGGGTTGTCCGAAGAGCAAATTGAGCAGCAAGTGCAGGCCCTTTTCACCGACGAGTACAAGCAGCTTCTGGACAATGTATTGGAAACCAAGGTCGAAAAGCTGGTCCCCGGCACCATCGTCAAAGGCAAGATCGTTACGCAGTTCGGCAATGACGTCATCGTCGAGCTGGGTCTTAAGAGCGAAGGTATCGTGGACGCCTCGGAGTTCGATTCGCCCGAGGAAATTGTCCCCGGCAAAGAGATCGAGGTCTTGCTGGAAGAGGTGGACGCCGAGGGCGGTATTCTGTTGAGCAAGCGCAAAGCCGACCGCATCCGCGGCTGGGAACACGTCATTACCCACCACAAGGAAGGCGATGTGATCAAAGGCATCGTCAGTCGTCGCATCAAAGGGGGCCTGTTGGTGGATATCGGCGTGCCGGTCATTTTGCCTGCTTCACAGGTGGACATCCGCAAGCCCGGCGACATCAGCCGCTTTATTGGTGAGGAAATTGACTGCAAAATCCTCAAAATCGACACGGAAAATCACAATATCGTCGTTTCCCGGCGCAAACTGATCGAAGAGGAACGCCAACTCAGCAAAGAACGCATCCTGCAGGAAATCGAAGTCGGTCAGATTCGCAAGGGCATTGTCAAGAATATCGCCGACTTTGGCGTATTTGTCGATCTGGGCGGTCTGGACGGTCTGCTGCATATCTCGGATATGAGTTGGGGCCGTATCTCGCACCCGTCCGAAATGGTCGAGCTGGATCAGGAAATCGAGTGCATGGTCATCGGCGTGGACAAGGAAAACGAGAAGATCAGCCTCGGCCTCAAGCAAAAAACACCCAGTCCGTGGGAAAGTGTCGAGGAACGCTACCCTGTCGGCAAGCGCGTCAAGGGCACCGTAGTCAATATTATGAATTATGGCGCCTTTATCCGCCTCGAAGACGGCATCGAGGGGCTGGTGCATATCAGCGAAATGAGCTGGACCAAACGCATCGGCCATCCAAGCGATGTGCTTAGCGTCGGCGAGGAAATCGAAGTGATGGTGCTGGATGTCAACAAGGAAAAGCAGGAGATTTCGCTGGGTCTTAAGCAACTTGAGACCAACCCCTGGTCGGTGGCCGGCCAGAAGTACCCGGCCGGAACAATTGTGGATGCCAAGGTAACCAGCCTGACCAATTATGGGGCATTTGTGGAAATTGAACCGGGTATTGACGGCCTGATTCATATCTCCGACCTGAGCTGGACCAAGAAATACAATCACCCCGGCGAGGCCCTGCAAAAAGGCCAGGACATCCGGTGCGTGGTCCTTGAAGTCGATGAGGAAAAACATCGCATATCGCTGGGCATCAAGCAGATGTCCGAGGACCCCTGGGCACGGGCGATTCCCGAAAAGTACATCCCCGGCCAGATTGTTCGCGGCAAGGTGACTAAGTTGACCAATTTTGGCGTGTTTGTGGAACTGGAAGAAGACCTTGAGGGTCTGCTGCATATCTCCGAACTGGCGGATCACAAGATCGATAATCCGCAGGAAGTGGTCAAAATCGGCGATGAGGTCGAAGTGAAGATCCTTCGTGTGGATACCGATTCCCGCAAAATCGGCCTGAGTTTGCGTCGTGCCCAGTGGGCCGCCGAGGATAAGGCCGCCGAAGAAGGTCAGAAACCGGTCGTCGAGGAAAAAGAATCGCCTCAGCGTCGCGGCGGTTTGGACGGTGCCTTTATGCTCGATTCGCTGACTTTCGGAAAAGACAAAGAATAAGCCGTAACAGGCATCTATTGGGTTTTTTATCAGCCCTGCGGACACCGCCGCAGGGCTTTTTTACGTTATGGCTGGGCCTACGTTGGCGGTCTGTGATGCTGCCGGCGTAAGCCCCGTTGGCAGCAGAGCGAAAACAGATAGCAGATAAAAGCTGCCTCCCCGAATGTTTTCCTATCCTGTCACCCCGAGCAGGCCGCAGGCCGACGAGGGGCCTATTTTCCATTTTGTCACCCCGAACCCTCGAACGCAGTGAGAGGGCCAGGGGCCTATTTATTTAAGCAAAATTCCATTTCCGCAAGGTTAACGGTCGAATTTTGGTGAAACAATAGATTCCTCACCCCCTCGCTGCGCTCGGGGGTTCGGAATGACAGGTGCGGCCATGTTGTTCGGGGTTCGGAATGACAATTGGGTGGTCGGAATGACGGGATGTATAGTTTGCACAGGGTTCGGGGTGGGCAGTTATGGCATTTTGTTTGGAGGTTGGGATGGGCGGGTTGTCCCCTTATGGCGGTCTGGGGGTGGGCGCTGGCAAATTTGCCATCGAAAAGTAAACTCGCCGTCGAATTGTGCCGATATACTGCACAGGGCAGCCGGCTTACGGGCGGTCTGTCCGACGGCCTGATGACGGCAGTCGGGTCTGTGATAAACCTGAAAACCGGACGCTTTGAGTCCCATACGAAGCGGGAAAATAGGAGTAAATCAATGGCTTTTGATGCAACGATCAAAGAATATCTCAAAGAAATTGATGAGGCGCCGCTGCTGAGTTGGGAGGAAGAAAAGGAACTGGCCGAGGCTATTCTGGAAGAAAACGACCCATTTGCTCGTGAACAGCTTATTCGCAGCAACCTGAGGCTGGTGGTCAATATTGCCAAAAAATACTCCGGGCGGGGGATGAGCCTGGGGGATTTGATCGAAGAAGGCAATCTCGGCCTGATGCGGGCGGTCGATACCTTTGATGCTGAACACGGCGTGCGGTTCAGCACCTATTCAGCCTGGTGGATTAAGCAATCGATCAAACGCGCGATTCTAAACAATTCTCAGCCTATCCACATCCCGACCTATATGGTCGAGTTGATTAACCAATGGCGACAGACCTACGCGGAATTGGAGGTCAAACTCGGCCGTACTGTCAGCCTTGAGGAGATGGCCTACGCGATGAAGGTGCCGATTCGCAAGGCCCGAGCCATTCGGGACATCGTTACGGTGGTGGATACGGGGTTCCAGCATGCCGGGCACGAGGAAAACGCCGGCCTTGACGAAGCCATCGAAGATGATAAAATAGAAACACCTGAGCAGTTGCTTGGTTCCAATGAAGAGTTGAATCGGGCGTTGGAATTGCTTGACCGTATTGATCCGCGGGAAGCGGAGGTGCTTCGGCTGCGGTTCGGTCTGGACGGACGCGATGCTTTAACCTTAAAACAAATCGGCAAAAAACTCGGCCTGACACGTGAGCGTGTCCGACAGATTCAACACATCGCACTGACGCAACTGAATGAACTGATGAACGATGAATAACGCGTTGAGTATGCGAAACGTCAAAGGCGGAGTTTTTCGGAACTTCGCCTTTTTTGTTGTCCTTCATGTAGAAAGTGCGGACGATGCATCAGAGTAAGGATTTGAAGCGATTTATTCGCGACATTCCGGATTTTCCGGAGCCGGGGATTTTGTTTCGCGATATTACGCCGTTGTTGGCTGATAAGGATGCGTTGAAGACGGCCATTGAGGCCTTGGCCAAGCCGTTTCGGCAGGATAGGGTTCAGGCGGTTGCGGCCGTAGAGGCGAGGGGCTTTATCTTTGGTTCAGCGGTGGCGCGGGCGTTGGACGCCGGCTTTGTGCCGATTCGAAAACAGGGCAAACTGCCCTGGCAGACTGCTCAGCTCCATTATGAACTGGAATACGGCGAGGATACCATCGAGGTTCATCGCGACGCGATTCGCCCCGGTATGCGGGTGCTGATGATTGACGACCTGCTGGCCACCGGCGGCACGATGGTGGCGGCCTGCAAGCTTATGGAAATGCTCGAGGCGGATATCGTCGGCCTGACCTTTCTGGTGGAACTGAGCGATTTGGCCGGCCGTGACCGTCTCAAACCCTATCGTATCCACAGCGTGATAACCTATTAAACCGACACCCCCTCAGGGGCGTCCTTTTCGGTCAGGGGCAAGGTCATTGGTAAATGGAGTAACGCATTGGCTCAACAGGTCTTGAATGTAACCGTGCCGGCAATGGCCGAGGGGAGTTATCCGATTGTGATCGGCAGCGATTTTTTGCAGTCGCTGTGGCCGGAGATTGAGCGGCAATGGCCGCAGCGCAGGGCGTTTGTGGTGACCGATGCCAATCTGGTCAGGGCCGGGCTGCTGGACCGGCTGCTGGCAGGCACAGATGTGCCGCGGTATGTCATCGACCCGCCGGGGGAGGTGTCCAAACATATCCACACCGCCTCGGCCATTGTCGAGGCGATGGAGCGGGCGTTTCTCGGACGCGATACGTTGCTCGTTGCGCTGGGCGGCGGGACGGTCGGCGATATGGGCGGGTTTGCCGCGGCCATTTACAAACGCGGCGTCCCGGTCGTGCAGATTCCCACCACCACCGTCGCGCAGGCCGATTCGAGCATCGGCGGCAAGACCGGCGTGGACAGCACGCTGAGCAAGAACGCTTACGGCTGTTTTTGGCATCCGGCGGCGGTATATATCGATACGGAAACGCTGCGCACGCTGGACGAACGCCAATATTGCGCCGGCCTGGTCGAATCGGTCAAACACGCTGCGATTGCCGATGCGGCTTTTTTTGGTTATCTCGAAGACCACATCGATGCGATTTTGGCTCGCGATACGGATGTGCTGGAGCATCTGGCATACGAGAACTGCCGTATCAAGGCGGCGGTCGTGGCCGAGGACCCGACAGAGAAAAACAAACGCCGCATCCTCAACTACGGCCACACTCTCGGCCATGCGGTCGAGTCGGCCAGTGGTTTTGCCCTGCTGCACGGCCAGGCGGTGGCGATTGGAATGATCGCGGCCGGCCATCTTGAACAGGCGATGGGTCTGGTCGGCGACGATCGGCTTGAGCGGATTTGCCGACTGCTTGAAAAACTGGGCCAGCCGACGCGTATCCCCCCGGGTATCTCCAAAGCGACTCTCATTGATCTGCTCAAACGCGACAAAAAGGCCGTCAGGCAGTGGCCGCGATTTGTCCTGCTGGAACAGCTCGGCCGCACGTGGTGCAAAGACAACCAATGGGCCCACGAAGTCAGGCCCGATCTTGTGGAGGCGGTGATTGATCGGATGACCGCTTCGTAGTTTGCCGTCGGAAGCAAACACAGAAAGGATCACGGCGATGAGGACAATCCTGGATATTCTTCGGTTTCCGCTGAACAAGATGGGGTTGGCGCACATCGGGCTGTTTACCCTGTTGGTCTTTGTGATGATGTTTGTCGAAATCGTGTTGGGCAAACTCATGGAGCGGTTTATCGGCTATCTGCATTTGGTACTAATGTTCATCAATATGTTGGTAGCCATTGAAATTATTCAATATGTGTATTTGTGCACGCAGCAAAGCGCCCAAGGCGAGCTGTTCGCGCCCGATAAAATGTTTTCCGATGCTTTTTCTGGCCGTGGCGATGTTCAATTCCTCGACCTCCTTTAATCCGCTGATTCATTTTGTCTCGATAGTCAAAACGTTTTTTTCCTATTGCCTGCTGGTAGGGCAGTTTTGTATTCTGGTCGTGCTGTTTGCGTTGTTTGTTTGGCTGCTTCAAAAATATTGGCTGATGTCTATGGTGTTGTTTCCGCTCCAGCTTTATTATATGATGGTCATCGCCCATCTGATTGGCCGCTATTATTGCCTCAATGAGCAGAAACTGAAGTGGGAAGTGTGAAGGCAGAGGTCTGTGTGTAGAATTTCGAGCTTAGAAAGTGGGATTTTCAAGCGATGATGTTGTCCGATTATTTTAAGGGGATTGCTCGCCCTGCAGGGCTGTTTATCACCGCCACCGACACCGAGGTCGGCAAGACGATGATCACCGGCGCCATTGCCCGGCTGCTGCGACAGGCCGGCAAGAGGGTCGGCGTCCTCAAGCCGGTCGCCACCGGCTGTCGCCACGATCGTGAGGGGCTGGTCAGTGCCGATGCGGAGTTTTTGGCCGGCTGCGCTGACACGGATTATCCGCTGTCGGTTATTACGCCGGTCTGCTATAAGACGCCGGCGGCGCCGCTGGTCAGTGCGGCCGTCGAGCGGCGGGCGGTGGATATGGAGGCGATTGCCGCGGCATACAGCTATCTGGCCGAAA
>JAAYQH010000232.1 GCA_012519365.1 Planctomycetota bacterium
AGAATAACCCGGTACTGCGGCTGCTGCTGGGGATGTGTCCGGTGCTGGCGGTAACCACCGCACTCAAGCCGGCGCTGACAATGGGGCTCAGTGTGATCTTTGTGCTGACCTGTTCCAATGTTGTCGTAAGCCTGATGAAGCATCTGCTCAAGCCGCACCTGCGAATTTTGATGTTTACGCTGACGATTTCGACATTTGTCACAATCGCGGATTTGTATCTCAAGGCGTTTTACCCGGATATGAGTGCGGCGTTGGGGCCGTATATCGCGCTGATTATCGTAAACTGCATCATCATCGGACGGGCCGAGGCCTGCGCCAGTAAAAGTCCTGTGCTGGTCAGCCTTGCTGATGCCTTGGGTATGGGCATCGGATTTACCTTGGCCCTGTGTGTGCTGGCCACGATACGTGAGGTGTTGTCCACGGGCAAGGTGTTCGAAATTCCGGCGACACCTTCGTGGTTTATGCCGTGGGCGGCCATGGGCATGCCCGTCGGGGCGTTTATTACGCTGGGGCTGATCCTGGCGGGTGTCAATCTGATAACACGGAAAACGCGATAAAATTGTAGCTTAAATGGCAACTGGCCGATTTTTGAAGGAAGTTTGAAAGAGACAATTATGGATACGTTACAAACCCTGCTGCTGGCGTTTATCGGGATTGTCATTGTCAACAACCTGGTGCTGACCAAGTTCCTGGGCACTTGCCCGTATCTGGGGGTTTCCGGGCGGATCGATATGGCCTTCGGGATGGGCTGTGCGGTGACGTTTGTCGTTACGCTGGCCGGGACGCTGACGTGGCTCATTGACCATCTGTTTTTGATTCCGTACTCGCTGGAGGTCATGCGGTATCTGTGCTTTATTATGGTCATCGCCGGGGCGGTGCAGCTTGTGGAAATGTATATGCGCAAGTTTTTTCCGACGCTGTACGAAAGTTTCGGCATCTTTTTGCCGCTGATCACGACCAACTGTGCCATTCTTGGGCTGTGTTTGTTTTTGAACCTGTGGAGCATCGACAGCCTGGTTCATGCAGTGGTGCTGAGCATCGGCGCGGGCGTGGGCTTTACGCTGGCGATTTGCATTATGGCCGGCATTCGCGAGAATCTGGAGCTGGCCGATGTCCCCGAGGCGATGCAAGGCGCACCGATTACGCTGGTGACGGCCGGCTTGCTGTCGCTGGCGTTTATGGGCTTTGCGGGGATGATTTGAACACTGCTAAGGCTGGTCTTTGGACCGATTAAATACCATACAACTAAGCACCCGAAACAGGATAGCCAAAAATGATGGAATGGATACAACAGATCTGGCCGGCGGCGCTGCTGGCGGTGGGGCTGGCGTCGCTGTTTGCGTTGATTTTGCTGATCGCCAGCATCAAGCTGCACGTGCAGGTGGACTCTAAAGTGGAACAAGTTCACAAGGCTCTTCCGGGGATTGATTGCGGAGCGTGCGGGTTTGCCGGTTGCGCCTCCTATGCCAAGGCGGTGGTGGCTAATCCGGAACTGATCGGCCGTTGCACGCCGGGCGGGGCGGATGTCAGTGCCGCGATCGGACAGATTCTCAACCTCCAGATTTCCAGCGGCGGCGCGCCGCAACGGCCGATCGTGCATTGCCGTGCCCGCCGGGAGGACAAATTGTTTTACGCCGAGTACAGCGGCATCGAAAGCTGCACCAGCGCCAACGCTCAGCCGGACGTGCAGGCGTGTCATTTCGGCTGTCTGGGATTCGGAGATTGCGTACGGGCGTGCAAATTTGACGCGCTGCATATTGTGGACGGACTTTCGACAGTCGATTATCACCGCTGCACCGGCTGCGGTGCGTGTGCCAAGGCCTGCCCGCGGAATCTTATCCGGATGGTGCCGTTTACGCACGAAAATATGATGACTGTCGCATGCAGCAGCCGCGAAAACGGCAAGACCACCCGCAGTTTCTGCCAGGTCGGCTGTATCGGCTGCGGCATTTGCAGCAAGCAAAGCGAGCTGTTTACCGTGTCCGACAATCTGGCGACGCTGGATTATGCGGCGTATACCCCGTCCGAGGCAACGCAAAGGGCGATGGACAAATGCCCGACCGGCGTGATTGTTTATCGCGGCAAGACCGCCCCTCCTCCGCGTCAGCCAAAGTCCACTGCTTCTGCAAGCGCGACATAAGCCATCCAGATGCCTCCCAGTGGTAAGGGGATTTTTCATTACACTAATTCTATGTTGACGTGCCGTGACCGGATTGCAGGCGTTTTTGACGCTGGTCGAGAAGGCGGCGAAGGGCTGTGATGCGCTCTTGGGCTTCGGGGTGGGTGGCGAAGTATTTCAATGTGCCGTTGGGGCGTTCCAGGGCGGCCAATTTTTCGAAGACGCCAATGGCGGCCTGACCGCTAAAGCCGGCGGCCATCGCCAGCCGCAGTCCCATTTCGTCGGCATCGCATTCCTGCTGGCGGGAGTAGGCCTTGGTAAGAAACTCAATGCCCAGCGTCCGCAGCACCCCGGCAGCGGCGGTGTACCGGACTGCTCCGGCACGTCCGACGCCGCTAAGCACGGCGCCGCTAATCATCCGCTGCATCGCGTGGCCCTGCAGAATATGGGCAATCTCATGGCTCAGCACAAAGGCCAGTTGGTCGGCATTGCGGTCGCACAGGTCGATCATCGCCCGGCTGACGAACACAAAACCGCCCGGCAAACAAAATGCCTCCGGCTTGTCCCCGGCCAGGCAGATAAACTCAAAGGTTCTCCGCTTGTCCCGCACACGCCGCAGCAGCGTCTTTCCAGTGGCGTTCAGCAGTTCAAGGACATCCGAATCGGCGCACAGCCGCCGCTGTTGCCGCACGACCTGCGCCAAATCGGCGCCGGCGGCCTGCTCGGCGGCGATGGACTCCGCCTCCGGTGCGGTCGTTGCCGACCACAGCCATTTGGCCTTTCGCAACGCGGGACCAGCGGTCTTGCCCAATTGGTAAAAAAAACGTGTCATAGGGCCTTGGTCATATCTCTCCGATAGACCTTTTGGTTTTTGAAGTCGTCCGTTTTATATCAAAAGAACAGAGCCGCTCATCACTCGGTTTTTTTATCCGTATAGTCAATCGGCTCGCGTCCCATTTTGCGGCGCAGTTCCGTCTGCATTCGGCGAAGCGCGGCGGTCAATTCTTCGGCAAAAGCCTCATCGCCGAGCGATTTGATATAGTCTGCAGAAAAGGGCTTGCCGTACATCACGCCGACTCGTCCGGGTTTGGGGTATTTTTGAGTCCGCGGCCAGGCCTCGAACATCCCGTCAATGACCATCGGCAGCACCGCCGCACCGCTGCGTCGGCTCATCAGGCTAAAGCCCGGTTTAATCTGTCCGATACGGCCGTCGGGGGTGCGGGTGCCTTCGGGATACAGACAGACAACCTTGCCCTGTCGCAGAAACTCAATAATGGTCTTCATGGCCGCCACATCGGCTTGTCCCCTGCGAATGGGAATAAGGTAGTATGACTTAATCAGTGTCCCCCAGAAAGCGTTTTTCAGCAGGGTATCTCGCGGCACAAAATGAAACGGCCGCCAAATCCACGTCTGGCAAAGAATGGGGTCTAAAAAACTTTGATGATTACTGACCACCAGCAGGGGGCCGTCTTGGGGGACGTTTTCTTTGCCGAAAATCCGCACTCGATAGAACAAGAAAGCCAGAGCAACCACAACAGACTGGCTGAGATGATACCATAGGCGACGCAGTCGGCTTTCTTTTGGGGGGTTACCGCTCATTAAGCCGCTCCCGTACGTGTTTTTCAAGGGTGTCGATTACTTCTTCGGCATTCAGCGTGGTGGTGTCGATGAAAATCGCATCGTCGGCGGGTTTGAGTGGACCGACGAGCCGCCCCTCATCGCCGGCATCGCGCTGCTGCTGCTGTGCCAGAACGGTCTGGAGGCTGAGGTTCTTTCCGGCGGCGATCAACTCGCTATGTCGGCGGCGAGCGCGTTCGGTCGGGTCGGCCGTCAGAAAGAACTTGACCGCTGCGTTGGGAAAAGCCACTGTTCCCTGATCGCGGCCTTCGGTAACAACCCTCGCAAGACCCTCTGCAAAGCGACGCTGCATAGCGACCAGCCGTTCGCGCAGGGCGGAGGAGGAGGCAATATGGCGAACCTGCTCGGTTACCTCAGGGGTGCGAATGTCGGCGGTTTTATCGGCACCGTCGATCAGGACGCGCATTGTGTCGCCCTCCGGTTGAAATTCAAACCGGCATCGGTCCATCATCGTTTCAATTGCCTCGACATCGGTCAGGTCAATGCCGCGTTCCGTCGCCGCCAGCGTTACCGCTCGATACATCGCGCCCGTATCCAGAAACGTGGCATTCAGGCGTTGCGCCAGGCCGCGTGCGGCGGTACTTTTGCCCACACCGGCCGGGCCGTCTATGGTGATTACAATGGGTTTTATCGCATTTTCTGTCATCAGGCAGGTATCATAGCAAACCCCACCGACAAACTCAAGCGCCGAGAGGAAGGCCCGACCTGATTGAGACTTGGTCGCTCGAACGGGCAGGCAACATGAAGGCTTTTTTCTGTCTCAAAAGGCCGCCGCGTTAGGCGGTTGATAGCGAAGCGGCCAACTGGGCAGCAGAACGTCCGGCCAGCACCCCGGTGGCCCAAGCGATCTGGAGGTTGTAGCCGCCGCAGGGGCCATCGGCATTGAGGGTCTCACCGGCGAAAAACAGGCCCGGACACTTGTGTGATTGCATAGTTTTGGGGTCTATTTCGTCCAGTGCCACACCCCCGCGAGTTACCGTCGCCTGCGCCAACGGGGCGGTGGCAGTAATCGTCAGGGGCAGGGATTTGACCAGTTCGGTCAATTTCCGACGCTGTTGCCGGGTGATCTGTCCGGCCAAGAGCGACGGGGACGGCTCTATCTGTGAAAGCAGCAGCATCGCCAGGGCCCGCGGCATCCGGCCGGCCAGAACGGTAAACGCGCGGCGTTTGGCATGAGCGGCGGATTGGGCCACCAATTCGGCATCGAGCTGCTCGATGGTTAATGTTGGGACCAGATCCGTCACAATCGCCACCGGCCCCCGCCCGGCAAACAACGTATCGGTCACCTCACGGCTCAGATCAAAAACCGCCGGACCGCCCAAGCCGTTGGCGGTAAAGACCAGCGCGCCGCGGGCGGCGATTTTTTTGCCGCCAATGGTGCTCTTCAGGGCGGCATCTTCCAGCGCCACCCCCTGCAATTGCCCAACCCATGACTCCGCGGCAACCACCGGACAGACTGCCGCGCGGGGGGGAATGAGGGTATGACCAAACTCTTTTGCCAGGCGCCAGCCGTCGCCATCGCTGCCGGTTTGCGGCCAAGAGGCTCCGCCTGCGGCAATGATCACAGTGCGGGCCTGGACGGTTTGCCCGGTGGTATGCAACTCAAAGCCGCTCTCGATTCGGGTGATGGCCTCAACGCGCCGACTGTAAAGATATTGCACCCCGAGGTCGCGGCCGGTCTCGTACAGCGTGCGGCAAACGTCCGTCGCCCGATGGACAGCAGGAAAGACGCATCCATCTTGTTCGATGGTACAGGGCACCTGCCGTTCGGCAAAAAACCGCATCACCGCGTCGGGACCGAATATATGCAGCGCATGTCTGAGGAAGCGGCCGCAATGGCCGTACGCCTGCACCAGCCCCTCGACAGTACCGCCGTGGGTCAGGTTGCATCGCCCGCCGCCGGTTAGCAGCAGTTTTCGTCCCAAGGCGCTGTTTCGCTCAAGCACGCACACCTTGGCACCGGCCTGTGCGGCGGCCACAGCGGCCATCAAGCCGGCCGCCCCTCCGCCTGCAATTGCACAATCATCCATCCGCTTTATCCGCCAAATAAGAGGTAAAACATCGGTACCCACGGCCAAAGCTATCCCTCTACAGCAGGCCGAAGGATGCTGAGATTATAATGATTGCCGTTTATCTTGCAATGCTGCGATTATCCCAGGGAAACAGGCAGGGCAGTGCCGGCAGATCGGTTGTGGGCAGAAAATTCCCAAAAACCCTTCTTGACGGAATCGGCCGTATGGAGTACGCTTATGCGGTTGTTTGTAGCGATGAATCAGGGAGATTGTGCGCGGCCGCGGAGGCGGTATTGCGGACACTGAACACTAACAAGAAAGGATGTAACAATGTACACGACGATTGTGGATGTAACGGCAAGGGAAATCCTGGACTCGCGCGGCAATCCGACCGTGGAGGTCGATGTGCTGCTGGATGACGGCTCGTTCGGTCGGTTCGCGGTCCCGTCGGGTGCCAGCACGGGCGCGTACGAGGCCTGCGAGTTGCGCGACACCGACAAGAAGCGCTATATGGGCAAGGGCGTCCAGACGGCGGTGCAGAATGTCAATGAAGTCATCGCGCCGGAAGTGCTCGGTATGGACGCGACGGCCCAGGAAGAGTTGGATGCGTTTTTGTGTGAACTGGACGGAACGGCCAACAAATCCAAGCTCGGTGCCAACGCCATTCTCGGGGTGTCGCTGGCGGTGGCCAAGGCCGCAGCCGTTTCGGCGGATCTGCCGTTGTATCGCTATGTCGGCGGGTGCGATGCCAACATCCTGCCGGTACCGATGATGAACATTCTCAACGGCGGCAAACACGCTGACAACAACGTCGATTTTCAGGAATTCATGGTAATGCCGATCGGTGCGCCGGACTTTCCGACCGCGTTGCAGATGGGCGCCGAGGTGTATCACACGCTCAAAAGCGTGCTCAAGAAAAAAGGCTACAACACCGCCGTCGGCGATGAAGGCGGGTTTGCCCCCTCCCTTCAAAGCAACGTCGAGGCACTCGATGTGATTATGGAAGCGATCGAAAAAGCCGGCTACAAACCCGGCAAAGAGATCGCCATCGCGCTGGATCCGGCCTCGACCGAGATGTTTACCAGCGACAAGCAGTACTCCTTTTTCAAATCCGACCCCAACAAGAAACTCAGCGGCAAGGCCATGGCCGAGTTCTGGACTGATTGGGTCAAGAAGTACCCCATTGTCAGCCTTGAAGACGGCTTGGCTGAGGACGATTGGGACGCCTGGAAAATCCTGACAGACGCTATCGGCGATACCTGCCAGCTCGTCGGCGACGACCTGTTCGTGACCAACACCAAGCGGCTGGCGACGGGCATTGAAAAAGGCTGTGCCAACTCCATCCTTATCAAGGTCAACCAAATCGGCACACTG
>JAAYQH010000233.1 GCA_012519365.1 Planctomycetota bacterium
GCCGTTTCGCTCGCTCGGCGCCAACGGTACCAGAAATTGTGCGGGATAAAAGGAATGCGACCAAATATCCCGAATGAACCGGGCCAGCGCCGGACCGTCTGAGCCGAGAACAACCATCGACAGGTCACGCATGCACGGCCAGGGCTTGGGCGGCCTTGTACTGCGAATCGCCATCAGATTCCACAAATACTCATTGACATTTTTGCGGCGTTGAACCGAAATACGATCGCACTGACCGACCGGGGCATAAAATTCGCCGGTAACAATCGGCACGTGCAGAAAATCGGTATAAAAACACAATCGGCGGGTTAAATCCCAATCAATCAAGATGTTGAGATTTTCATTATAGCCCCCTGTCCTGGCCAGCAGATCGCGCCGATGCAACAGGCTGACATGCAGAACATGATTGAACTGCAGCATCAGCATACGATCAAAATCACGGCTGATTTCCACATTTTTGGCCAGCACTTGGCGCCGGCCATCCGGCATCAGGCGGCAATGCGTCTTGTACAAATCGCTATAGACCGCCTGACAGCGATCCTGCCGCTCGATGGCGTTTACCAGTGTTTCAATATGAAACGGGTAAAATAAATCGTCGTCGTCAAGATAACAGATGTATTCACCGCGTGCCTGTTGAAGGGCCTCATTGAGCGAATAGGGCTTGCCAAAGTTTTTGTCACGGTCGATGAAGGTCAGTCGAGAATCATCAAGATACTCGGCAATCGCCTCGCGTACCGGTGCGCCGCCGTCTCGGACGAGGATGACCTCAAAATGCTGCCAGGTCTGTCGAAAGACACTGGCCAGCGCCTGGGCCAAATACCGCGGCCGGTTATAGGTGCTGACCAGGACGGTGACAAGGGGGCCGGATTGTCTTGCTTGTGTCGGGGTCATACCTGGCTTGTCTGATTTTTACGCCGTCGATGCATCGTGTTGCGTCTTATTTCCGTCAATTGCTCAACCGAAAGGCCTTTGTCGGGGCTGCTTACAGCACTGTCCTCTGCAGCAGCCGACGCGTTCTGAACGATCGGTTTTAGGGACATATCCTCTTCGTCGATCAGCGGCTCTGAGGAAAGGTCCCTACAGGACTGCGTTGCGGCCAGAGCTGCTCCGGCAATCTGGTCAATGGAAGGATAATATGCGGTCTTGGCTTTATCAATGACCGACACGCTCGATTTGTATGTCGACTCAAGCGGCAAAGAAGATGCGGCCATTCGCTGCCGACCGGCAACATGAAGCTCCTGCTCAGCGCGAAAGATCTGATCCATCACACTATGCTCCAGCCCATGTTCCTGATACACACGTTCTGCGCAGCTGCGATGAGCCGCCGCGTCATAGGGGCCGTGCAGTATTATCCGGCAAAAATCCTCGGCCAACGTAAACACATAGGCCTCATCCAGCCGCCGCTCAACGCCGGGGAACCGATGCACCAGCGGCCGCAGTCCATACCCCATGGCCAGCCAGACATTGCCCATGGCCGCATCGTCGATTGCAGTGGAAAGAAGGTAATGTTTGTCGCGGAGCCATTTTTTCATATCGCTGATCGGACCATCGAGGAAAACTACATTATCCAACTCAAGGGTCTCGATGAGATGGCGGATATAGTGCTCCACCGCCTGATCGATAAACGCACCGCCAATATAGAGACGTGCATCGGGGTCGAGGTAATGGAGTTTTTGGAAACACATTAGGGCAAACATTGGGTTTTGACGAGCATCCCACGGCCCAAGGGCGGCAATACGTTTGCCTTTCTTGCGAGTCTGAAAAGCGATCTGGTGAGGGTTCACTATCGGCTCGGCCGTCAAGACC
>JAAYQH010000234.1 GCA_012519365.1 Planctomycetota bacterium
GGCATCCACATCACAGACTTTTACACCCGCCCCAACAGCGGCAATGGCGGCTTTTTGGGCGCAAGCCACGGTCTGATAGACATGGCAAAAGTGATCGCTGGGCTTGCCGAACGCAAAACAACGGGTGGTGTCGCTGATGTAGCCTTCGTAGTTGGCCCCGAAATCAAGCAGAATCATATCGTTTTTTCGAAGTTTTCGGCTGCCCGGCTGATGATGATTGCGTGAACCGTTCGGGCCAAAACAGGCGATGGTCTCGAACCCCCTTGTGGCGCCATAGGCACTGAGCCGAAACTCATACAAGGCCGCCAGTTCTCGCTCGGTGATGCCGGGTTTAAGATGCGACAATGCCCACTCCATGGCGTCAAAGGCGACTTTTGAGGCCTTTTTTATCAGGCGAATCTCTGCGTCGGTCTTGATTTGGCGGAGCGATTCGACAATGTTTGTAGCGGGCTTGACTTTGACGGTCAAGGCTTTGCGAATTGCCGCGAAGGTCGCCACAGGGCAGGTGTCTTCCACGCCGATGGTTGTGATGCCCTTTTGGGCCTCGAGCAGCCGGGCGACCTGCTTTGCCAGCGTGTCTTTGCGCTCGATGACTTTGCAGCCGACACATTCGCCGAGGGCTTGTTCGGTGTAGCGGCTGTCGGTGACCAGGACCACCGAACGCGGCAGCACCAATGCCCAGCTGTCATGCCCGCGAAATCCGGTTAAATAGCGAACATTTTCGGTGCCGGTAACAATCAAGCCGTCCAGGTTTTCGACTTTAAGCCGTCGGCGTACGGCCAGTGAACGCTGTTTTGCTATAACAATATCCATAAAAACTCCCAAATTGATGATTATTATCAAAAACAATTTATTATAGTGAAAAAACCGCAGACGAAAAGTCCTTGGTTAAGTTTTTTGGCATTTTGCATTGCATTTATTACTATTTACACGTAAGGCAAAAGAAAAAAGCGTTTGTGTGAATCTTTTACGCCAATCTCCTCTCCTGTCTTTTCCTTGCACGGATGCACCGCGAGGCAGTGGACCGCTCTGGGGGGCGATCGACTGCCTCGTCTTTTTTTGCTCCCATCCTTTTGTTTGAGCACGGCCTGTTTGAAGTATCCGGAGTTTGACCATGTCCTGTTTAGTGTCAAGGGGTCAAACAGCGTCTCCTTTTGGCGGGTTGACGGCTTTTGGGCAGTGGGTCGAGTTTCTTGCTTGTCGCAGCGGGGTCAAGGGGTTACAATGGAGCCTTGCGTATTCTGTTGTTAAAAGACCTTAAAATGACATTTTAGGAAACCAAAACCGTTATGCTGCTCCCTATTTATACGAGCATCACCCCTCGGCGTACGCCGTACGCCAATTATATCTTGATTGCGGCCAATATCCTTATCTTTATGCTAAGTTATGGCCCGCATCGCGTCGGGCCGTACATCGAGCCGCTTCGCCCGTGGGCTCAGCAATTTATGCTGACGCCAGATCATCCGTATATCTGGCAGTTTGTGACGTATGCGTTTTTGCATGGCGGGCTGATGCATATCCTTGGAAATATGTACTTTCTTTATATGTTCGGCAATGCCGTCAATGACCGTCTGGGCAATGTGGGGTATTTGTGTTTTTACCTGGGCGGAGCGGTGTTTTCAGGGCTGGGACACGCCCTTATGCACACCAATCCGGTATTGGGTGCCAGCGGTGCCGTCGCGGCCGTGACGGGGGCATATCTGGTTTTATTTCCGCATACCTTCATTACTGTATTGTATGTGTTTTTCTTTATCGGGACGTTTGAAATCAAGGCGATGTACTTAATTCTCATAAAACTGATATTCTTTGACAATGTTTTACAGAAGTATCTTTCCGCCGCCAATATTGCCTTTGACGCCCATTTGGCCGGTTACGCGTTCGGAATTGCGGTAACGCTGGTGTTGCTGATGACCAAGCTGTTGGAGAGCCATTATGATGATTTGTGGGGGACGTTGCGTCAGTGGAACCGACGTCGAAGCTTTCGGGATGTGGTCGATGACATCTATGACCCCTGGGCGCCATCTCCGGGGCGAAAACCTGCGGCGGTCACGGTGAACTCCTCTCCTGTCCAGCCGCAGGGGGAAAATGAGGTCGTCATTGACCTTCGCAATCGCATCAGCACGGCGATGAATGCGTATAATACCAGTGAAGCCCTGCATTTATATGAAGAATTGCTAAGGATTGACCCGACTCACATTTTGCCTCGCCAGCTACAGCTTGACATTGCCAATCGGCTGATGGCAGATGGGAAATGGCGTTTATCGGCCAAGGCTTACGAACTCCTTTTGAAGGCCTACGGCAATTACGAATATGCCGAACAAGTCTATTTAATGCTCGGGCTGCTGTATGGCCGATATCTTAATGAGCCGGACAAGGCGCTGGAGTACCTCTATCGGGCCAAAGACCGACTGACCGACCCCGGCCAAAAGAGACTGTGTATGCAGGAAATCCGACGGCTGGAGTCGGCATAGGGCAGGCGAATCCAGGCCGGCAACAGCGAATAACAGTTGACAAGTGCACTGGCAGTTGATACTGTAAACGTTTGCAAAATAAGGGAAAAGGTATATCGGCAAAAGGAACGGAGTACCTTTTGAATTACGGAGAAGAATCATGTATTTACGGTTGATAATGATAGGCTGGATCACGCTGGCCTCGTCGGCGTTTGTGACCCTTGCCGTAGCAGAAGAAGGGTCCGCCGGGCCGCAAATCGCGGGCAAGCCGGCAAATGTGACGTATCCGTTTGTTGCCGAAGCAACCGCCAACGATGTTTTTATTCGCTCTGGTCGCGGGCCGGGATATTATCATTGCGGCAAACTCAATCGCGGCGATCGGGTAACGGTAGTCGAGGAAGCGGGCGGCTGGGCGAAAATCCTGCCGTTGCCGGAAAATTTCTCCTGGATCCACAAAAACTACGTCAAACTCGATCCGCAGAATCCCGGCATCGGAACGGTAACAACGGCCGGCAGCGAAACGGTGCGGGTATGGGCCGGATCGGATTATATCGAACCGATTCGCTCCTTCAGCATTCAGGCCAGGCTTCACGACGGCGAGGTTGTGGAATTGGTCGATCCTTCCCAGCCACTGACGGGGGACTATTACAAAATCAAGGTTCCTTCGGGCGGCTATCTGTGGGTCAACAGTGAATATCTGCGTTATGTCGGGCCGTACGAGCCGAAACCCGAACCGGCCGCAGAGACACCCAAGCCTGAACCGGTCGAGGAAAAACCACTGACCCTTGAGCAGCGGCTCGGCGTGGATGAAAGCACCCC
>JAAYQH010000235.1 GCA_012519365.1 Planctomycetota bacterium
ACAAAATCGCAAGCGTTTTTTCGGGTCTTTATAGCTCCGATAGGTCGTAAGAGTGCCGCATTAGCGGAAAATCGCGGCATTGAGTGTCCCCCACGGCGTAAATCCGATGCGTCGGCAAAGTTGGATGCCCAGCAAAACCGTAATGGAGGTGCCGGTAAAGATGGCAATCATAATGGCGATTTGGTAAAGAATCGCGGTCATCGGTTTTGCCCCCCCGAGAATAACGCCGGTCATCATCCCCGGCAGCGATACCAGTCCCGTGGTTGCAATGGTGGCCAGCGTCGGAGCGATAGCCTCGTGCAGGGCATGGGTCAGATAGGGCCGCGTCGCCTCAGCCAGTGTGGCCCCATCGGCCAGACGCTGGAAGTAGGCCTTTTCACTTTTACGAATATTCAGAAAAAACGAGCGAATGCCGATAATATCAGCCCGCAGGCAGTTGCCCAGAATCATCCCCCCAATGGGAATGGCATATTGGGCGTCAAGAAGTTCCGAATGGCCAAGAATAAAGGCGATAAAGTAAAGCAGGGGAACAGCGACGCCGACAATCAACGCCACAAATAACGGCCCGGCCAACGGCCACAGTCTTAGGCCGCACCCTTTAAGGATAGACCCATCGGCAACCGCCACCATCACGAGCAGCCACAACAGGTTCAGCCAGGGATTGTTCAGTCGAAAGACCACCTCCAGGTATATCCCGACGAACAAAAGTTGCACCGACATCCGAATAATCGACAACGCCGCCTGTCCAAGAATCGAGAGCCTGGCCCACAGCAACACACCAAACGGAATAGCCAGAAGGCAGTACATCGCGACAATGCCCCATGCGGAGATGGATTCGGTACTCATTGGGCATCTCCCTTCCACCCGGAAAGGTCAATCGTCTCATCGGCCAATTCCGCCAGCGACTTGTCGTGCGAGATAAACAAAACTGTCCAGTCTGAATGGGCATGAAACATCTCGATGAATCGCTGACGACTTTGCTGGTCCATCGCTGAGACCGGCTCGTCCAGCAAAAAGATTGTGCGGTCAAGCAAAATCGCCAAAATCACCGCCAACCGCTGTTTTTCGCCGCCGGAGAGGGTGCTGATGTCTTTATCCAATATCTCGCCGGGCAAAAGATAATATTCCAGCCACCGGTAAAGGCGGTCCCTGTCAAAGCGGATGCCTGCATTGCGGCGATAAACGAAGGGTTCTTGCAGGCGTGCCAACACGCGGCCTGTTCCCAAATCCGGCTCCTGAGCCAAATAAGCGAGTTTTCGCCGCAATTCCCAAACGCTTTGGGCATTTAATTGCTGTTGATCAATGCGGATAACGCCGGAAAAGGTCGGCACAAATCCCATAAAACATTTAAGCAGGGTGCTTTTGCCGCATCCGCTCGGCCCGGCAATGCGCACCCGTCGGCCGCGTTCGATGTGCAGCGTTAATCCCTTCCACACTATCCTCGAATCAAAGGAAACACTCAAATTATCGGTTTCTATGCACGTCATGTATGCTCTTATCCATAGACATTGCCTTTTTCATCGACGTACACATCGCATTGAGCCGAACGCAGCAGCGCCAGTGCCTCATGCAGTGCGTCGGTATCCGGCAGCCGAAACAGTTTGCCGCAGCGCGGACAGTGCGTGCGTCGATCCGCATGGGCGATCGACAATTCAACGGCAATACTGCACGCAGGGCATTTTGTCAACAGTCGCATAATGACCTCAAATCAGGCGATTTCCATTGAAAAATTTTTGTACTTCATACGCCTGTTTCTGACAAGTTAAATTTTTACGGCCGACGCAATTTCACCTTCAGAGTCATTTTTATCGGAGCAAGCCATAGAGAGCAATGAAAGAAGTTGAGAAGGCTAAAAAGCAGGTTGAAATCCACATGTCCCTTGTCATATAATAAACATACGAGGAAAACCCCTCGAAAGTAACAATATCGGTTTTGGGGGGATTTGTGATGAAAAAATTTGTCGTATCTCATGTTGTGGTGTCCTCGCCCTTGGGGGTGCCGAAAAGCGTGTGTTTGTCCCTTCGGACTTCTCAAGCCCCATCGGTGCCGCAGGCTCCGGCCTTTGATGCGCCGCAGCCGAGCAAGCAGGAGCCATCGCCGGCGGCATGCGTCTTGGAAAATCTGATTGACCAGGCGTATGGTTTTTTCACTGAGAATCCGATCAGGGGATCAAAGGTTTTGAATATGGTGATATAAGTGTGCCGTTTGGCGCAATAAAAAAGGTTTTGGATTGTCGCGCCGGATCCAAAACCTTTTTCGTACCCATACTCCGTTACTCTATTTCAGCCATCCGTGGCTTTATATCCCCAAACGTATTATTGTTTCTGCCGCCGATAAGAAGGCCTCTTTTGACTCAAGTCGTCCTTCGGCCAGTGCCTGGCGCGCTTGTTCGACCGCTCGATGATCGTCTGATTCGACCTTGACCTGCTTGATGAGTCGTTCGACGTCCGTGCTAAACGCTGCCACACCGCCGGATTCTTCGGCAAGGTCTTTTTTATCGGCTCGTGCGGGAGGATTGGCTCCAGCCGGTTGCGAAGACAGCAAATTGTTATAGGCGTTTATCTGCATTTTAATATCGGTTGTCCACATTATGTTTTTGCCAGTGTTATTATCGAGGCTTAACTGAAAATCTTAAAAAATTATTCAATTTTTTTTTCAACGTTGCAGAGATTATTTCAAGGCATCATATTACTACGGCGCAAATATTGCTCAAGAAAACCGGTTGGTAACGTCGATAACTTCTTATAAGCATGG
>JAAYQH010000023.1 GCA_012519365.1 Planctomycetota bacterium
ATAGTCCGCCCAATCCAGCGTCCAGTGGGCCACCTGGCGCTTGACACCCAGCTTCACCACAGTGGAATAAGCCGCGTTTTGTTCGCCGGAAGCATTGATCACTTTACAGTAGTAATACCCCTGATCGCCTGCCTGGACATTCTCCAGCGTCAGCGTTTGCTCGGCGCCGACAAGTACGTCATCAAACGGTGTGTCGTTGGCATTATCTTCCGACTTATACCATTCGAAAGTCAGCGGGCTGAGACTCTCAACGGCAATACCAAGCGCCGCAGTCTGGCCGAGAAAGACGGCCTGATTGGTCGGCTGCTGGGTAATCACAGGGATACTTTTAACGGTCTCAAATCGCCAGATCGTCCCCAAAATTGTGTTCGGATCATCCGGCGCCGAGCCATTTACGCTTTCATCGACGCGCCAGTAATAGACTTTGTCCATCTCCAGCACCATCGGTCCATGAGAACCGGTCGGCTCGACAGGCGAACCTGAACCGGCGTCAATCTCAATCGGCGCGATACCGATGAAATTCGGCTCATCGGCAGCAAGATAGAGATAATGACCTGTAATGTCCTCATTAGGCACTGAAAAGGTCTGGGGATCAAGGCCGATGTTCCAGCTCAATTCGACTTCCACTTGCCCGCCGCCAATTAGGGTTCCCTGACTGAGAGCGCCAAACGCAGGATCGGGATCATGTGCAGACAGCAGATATTTGTTGGCCAAATACATCTGTACGGTTTGGATTTGTTCTTCAGTTAGTTGAGCATTATAGACCAGGATTTCCACAATCATCCCGTCATACCAGTCGTCGGACAAATTCCCGCCGTTCAGTCGGCCGTTGCCAATCGTAATTTTATTCTCGGTATTCTGAAAATTAATTAAATTCGCCGGATTTACTGACGTATCCCACGGCGGCGCTATTTGCGTCCCATCAACATACAGCCGGCCGGCGTTATACGCCCACCCTTGATTAACCTGCCAGGCGCAAACATGAAACCCCGACGTCAGCGGATTATTCGCGGCGGTCGTCAGCGCATTGCCGTTATTGTAGCGAAGCCCGCTGCCGCCATCCGTCTGGTTCGACACCATGTCAGCTCCAACAACCTGGTGATTGTTCCCCAACCCGTTGCCGACCTGGCATACGCGCTGGATACCCCTGGCTGTCCCGCCGGTAAACACGCCGAAAACAGTAACCCCCTTTGTCGCATCCCAGGTCCATACGTTGGAATCAAGCAACTCCTGCGCGGTTGAAAAACGCACCGCCGGAAATCCGTCGTACCCGTCAATTGAAAACGTCGGCACACCGCGTCCGGGAATCTGCAACACCGTTCCGTCAATTATATCGTTTGACGCCGAATCGGGCCACACGGCGACCGGATCACCGTCGTTCAGATTTAACGCATCGGCTCTAAGGTGAATAATCAAACCCTCAGTCACCAGCACGCCTTGTACCGGCGCCGTAAACAGAATGATCATCACCGCACTTAAATACCCTAACGCTTTTCTCATACTTCACCATCCTTTCCCAAATCAATCCAATGTGTTGATGTTAGACTTAAACATACATTTTGATTACTTCACTGTCAGACTCGGCAGTCCAAAGACACACCACGTATCAAAGGTCACCAGGCGGCCCTCGGCGGGCAGCCTGTCTTTGCTCTCGGTCACAGCCAGGGTCAGATAACGCGCTGTCTTGGACAACGGAACGCGAATAACACCGCTTTGCCCGCTCTGTACCCCTTCCTGCTGAAATTTAACTTGACCATCCACCAGAACCCAAAAATCTGCGAAGGGGTTGGACTGACGTTTCTGAACTCCATAAACCGCTGAAAACTCGGTCAACTCGCACTCCACAAACAGCTCACGAATTGCCGCCAGATCAAAGGTGATCCCCGCGTTGGTATGCATAAACAAAGCCGGACGTTGCGCAGTGCCATACACCCGATTGTCCAACACAAGGTCTTGACCGAGAACAGGGCCATCGACGTTAATGATCCCCCCCCAATAGCGCCCCGACGTAGCGGGGACCTGTACAAATTGATGCCCTTCTGAACTGATCACCTGGGGACCGTCTTGTCCATTGGGGACAAAAACGCCGTCGATAAAACTGCTGGACGGCACCGCGTGATAGGACGCATTACCGGCCCACCCATTAATTCTTACTGTCCCCCAGCGCCGAATGCCTGAATCGGCCAGCCAATCGCCGGTTTCAGGATCCAGGCAGCTGCCCCGTACGCCAGTACCGAAACCGTTTCCGCCGCCTACAAGGTCGGCAAGATCGATGCGGCTTTCGCCCCGCCAGACAATTTTATTTCCGGAATTAATCCGACGGACAAACAACTTCGAATCTATCGGAATATCCTGAATATCGCCGGTTTGAGCCGATAGCCATTGGGCCGAATTTTGATTGACGACTTTATTGATGCGGCTGCCTTTAATATTGGAGACAAGCTGTGCTTGCCCCTTGATGACATGGAGCTTGACATCCCCCGCTATATCGGATTGGACTCCAAATTCCGTCCCCAAATCGATAATTCGGCTGTTCGGCGTACAGATTGTAAACCCGTAGGCCTGTTTGGGCACAACCGCATAGGCCCGCCCATAACGCAGCATAAGCTGATCGCCCGTCAGCAGATTGAAGGCGGCAGGCCCTTCGATGACGACCCGAGCGTCATTATCAAACCGCAGCTGTATGTAACCTTCCCGCAGCGACCAGGGTGTTGAGCCGGTTGTCAATCGCGTGCCGGATTTCATCGTTCCGGACGCTTCAGACCATTTGGCATCCAGTGTATCTATTAATGTGGCCACTTCAATGCCAGACCGTATCGGAGCAAAACGACCAAAAACAACCAAAAATATAATCGCTGCAATGGATGTGATGAGCGAAACGAGAGAAAACTTTGAAAATTGTCGTTCAATTTTTGGTCTTTCAACTTTCTGAATCAATTCAGGCTGATGCTCAACACGTAACGGGTTGAGCTCAAGAGGGGGAGCGAGATTTTCATGGCGTGCCATCGTCTCCCAAAAGAGCCTGTCCTCAGCGATGTTATCTTCATAAAATTCAGGCAACTGAACTTCCAATAAACTTTTCAGGTCGCAGTAGAGCGATACATACTCGCGATAATAGACTCGCATTTGTAAACTGGATTCAAGAAGGGCCTCCATTCGAGAAACTTCTTCACGACTCAACGAACTTTCAAGAGATTTGGAGATTAAATAACGCAGTTCTCGTACCTCTGTGTTGTTTGAAAACTCCGTCATAGTTCAGCAGCCTTTAATGATTTTTGGATGCATTTGAGTAACATGTCGAGAATCCTGGATTCATTCCTATAGATGGTATTCATCGCCACACCCAGTTGCTGGGCTAATAGCTTAGCGGTAAAACGCTTCTCAAAACGATAAAAAATGAGTTTTTGATCTCTCTGATTAAGTTTCTGAAGACACTGCCTGAGGGCATCCAGTTTCATGTGGTTTCGGGGGGATACGTCCTGGACCTCTTGCGACAAGGTTTCTATCAATCGGGTATTGAACGGCACCTTGGGATGGTACTTTTTTCGATAAGACAAGACCTGATACTTCGCGATAGACAGGGCCCAGGAAACAAAATTGGTCCCCACTTCAAACTGGTCAATCTTTTCCCACATCACCCTGGCCGTTTCCTGCATGATATCATCCGCATCAGAAGAGTTGGGGACGAGGGTGTATATAAAAGACATTATATGCCTGTAGTTCAAACTGAACATTTCGGCAAAAAATTCATTCTTTTTTCTCAGATCTGAATCCATTACATCGCCTTGTCGGGCTGTTCTGTGCAATTCGCTACTTTTACACAGAAAACTAATCTGTTAAATGGCCCTCTGTAACTATATATCTGCCCTTTTCCTTTTCACACATCAAAAACTGAAATATCCGACGGTCAGCCCGCAATTTTCTGGACTCTGAATGGATCGGATTCCCATGCGCCCCCCTTTCCTCTATTCGGGAATGCCAAAGGCTAAAAAAGTACGACTTAAGCGTCCTAAAAACCGCCGGAATTCATGTGCCATCATTTTTTTATACCAATCTTGTTTTACGGGGATATATACACAAGACAGAGATGGTTATTTTTAAGTGGGATTTTATGAGCGAATGCCCGGACTATAACGAAAACAACCGAATAAAGGATGGGGTAGAGAGTTTTCTGCGATTGCACTCCCTGTACCAGTACCGCATTTATGGGCATATTATGTCTCTTGTTGAGGATTAGAGTCAAGCAGATGATATTTATCAGGAAACAACGAGTGTACTGTGGACAAAATACAGCCAGTTTGTGCCGGGAACGGATTATCTGGCGTGGGCGTTGAGAATTGCTCATTTTCAGTTGCTGTCCCACCTAAAAAAAGCCAACCTTCATCGCAAATATTTCAGTTCGCAAACCCTTGACAAATTAAACGAAATTGCTGTTTCTGCGGGCACCGAGTCGCAGGAGTCGCTGGACGCCCTTCGGCACTGTATCAAACTGTTGCCGGAACGCAGCAAAAAACTGCTATCCTTACGGTATGAAGACGGGGCCACTGTTCAGAAAATTGCCCAACGCGTACGGGAAAGTGTGCATAGTCTTTATAAAGAATATCAGAAAATTCATACTCAACTGTTTCAGTGTATTCGACGCCAGTTGGACTGGAAATAGAGGGGCCGAGAATGACTGCCGAACACCTTCAAAAAATGTTCCAATTATTTGACGCTGTCCGCGAAGGGATCGCAACAGATGACCAGGTTGCTGAACTTGATGAAATGCTAAAGCGGGACGGCACAATGTGCAAATACTATCTTGAGTATGTCAACATGTGCGTCCTTCTCAAGAGCGGCAAGGCGTTTGAACAACAGCACGTGCCCGTCCCTGAAGTCTGAGGTTGTCCCCATGCGCTGGACAGAAACACCGTTAAGTTAAGGTGGAACTGTTCACACGGGCCATGGTTAACCGGCTCTGGGCGAGGGAGCCCGGAGGGCGACCGAGGCCAGAGCCGAGG
>JAAYQH010000236.1 GCA_012519365.1 Planctomycetota bacterium
CTCAATCGCCTTTACGCCAAAAATCACGCGTCGCTGCTGTTTAATCGAAACACGGCATTGGGCTCGCAACTGACCTCCGAACAACAAAACGAGCTGATTCAGGCGATCACCATGGCCATGTATTTGAACCCCAATGACTGGCAACTTCAGAGCGTCTATGCCGAGGTCATCAGTAGCTATTCTCCGGATCGGGCGCTGGCCCTGCGGCAGCAGATTTTGCAGCAGTATCCCAACGTGACCAACGCGATTATGTTGGGCAATATGGCATTGCGGCTGGCGGAACGCGAAGATAATTTGGTCAAAAAAAGCGGCCTTGTGGAACTGGCCGGCAACGCGTTTACACAAGCGCTGAAGCTCGATCCGAACAACGAAAATGCCAAATCCGCGTACGCCGACTATCTGAGCCGCACCCAACAAGGCGAAAAAGCCGAAGCCTTATTGCGAGATGACACCCATTTGTTATGGCGGTTCTATCTGCAAAACGGTCAGTTTGAAAAGGCCCAAGAGGTTCTGTTGCAACTGCATCAGGACGATCCTGACAATGCCGTCGTGCTGCGGGGATTGGTACGCGTCGCAGAAGGTCTCGGCGATCGGCATCGTCTTAAACAATATCTTGACTTGCTGGCGGCCAAAGACAACGACAAAAATGAACAATTGTGGCTGATCCAGAAGTATCTGGATGGCGGATATGTGGAAGAAGGCAGCAAGCTGCTGGCCAGCGTCAAAGAACGCTATCCTGAGGAAAAATTGACTCTGCTGATGGACGCGTGGCTGATGATGACAAACGGACAGCTTCGCGAGGCGTTGAATCTGACCAATCGATATCTTGAAATCGACAGCAACAATGCCGGAGCCTGGCGGTTGCGAGGGCGTATATATCGACTGCTGAATGAGCCGCACCACGCGGTGGATGACCTGCAACGCAGCAAGAGCTTGTCCGCCAATCCGGCCGTCAGCATCGAATTGGCGACGGTATTCAGTGAAATGGGGCAGATGGACGCCGCCATTGGTGAATTGGTTAATGCCTCCCAGCAGCCGCAAGCGCCGATGCAGATTCGCCTTCTGCTCGAATTGTTTTATCAGCGGAGCAATCGGTTGAGCGATCTGGAGCGATTTTATACCCGGATGCTCGAACGCTATCCGGATTCCCCCTTCTGGAGCATTCGTGCCGGTCAGTTTTATTTGTCAAAAAAAGATACCGCACAGGCAGTTAAATATTTCAGACAGGCCTGGGAAATTCACCGCCAACAAGACACCAATGACCCAATTACCTTTAATCTTTATCTTGAAGCGCTGAATCAAAACAAACAATACGCCGAGGCGATCAATACAGCTACGCCCTGGACAGACGGCCCCTTAGCGCCGGTGGCTTATGCTCAGATGGCTCAGGCCCACTTTTATCAGGGGCAAAACGAAAGGGCCGAGTCACTGTTTTTCCTGGCTCTGGACAAAGGCGGTGAATCCGATTGGTTTCAGGATACGGTTTTGTCGATGATGCTGAACACCGTCGGGTTAAACAGCGCCATCCAGTGGACACAGAAGAATCCGGACGCGCTGCCGAGTCGGCTGCTGAGCTATCGTATTGCCCTGATCAATGAGCAATTTAATCGCGGTATGGAATTGATCGACCGCTGTCTGGCGGACATCTCCCCCAACAGCCCGAATTGGGGCAATCTGGCGTTGAAAAAGGCCAATCTGTTGGTCCAGGCTTATATGAAAACAGCGGATACGCAATACAGGAATCAGGCGATTGCGATGTTTGAGCAGATCCTGGAACAATACCCGGATAATCCTTCGCTCTTGAACAATTTGGCGTATCTGCTGGCCAGCAATGACCAGCAACTCGAACAGGCGATAAACTACGCGCGTCGGGCTCATCAACGTGATCCGGGCAACCCAATATATCTGGACACTTACGCCTTTGCGCAGTATAAAAACGGAAATTTTGAACAAGCGCGACAGAATTTGCTGCGGGCGCTGCAACTTTATGATGCCCAGCGTGCACAAGTGCCGTGGGACGTGTATAATCATCTGGGCATGGTGTATGAATCACTCGGCCAGATCGCTGAGGCGATAGACAGTTACCACAAAGCCCTGCAGGTCGCTGCAGATATACCGGAAAAAGAACGAAAAGCGATTGAAGAGCGAGTCAGTACGCTCCAACAACAGGCTAATACGTCACTTTAGAAATCGTGTCTGATTGATTCAGGAGAATAACACATGGATAAGTCAATACAACGTGCCGGAAATCCGAATGTCCCCCCGTTGGCCCCGCGTACAATGCCAATGCCGCCGGTGGCCATGATGGGAGCAATGGGCGGATCGGGCCTGACCCCCAAAGAGGTGGTGGGGATCATCCGGCGGCATATCTGGATGATCATTTTGCTTACCCTTTTAGGGTTAATGGTCGGGGGCGGCGCGTGGGCACTTCTCCGGAGGACCATGCCCCGCTATACGGCACTGGCTCACATCGAAGTGTTGGCCCCAATTGATCAAGATCCCACCCAGATTTCGCCGGTTCAGCCCAACCGAGATATTTACTATCAGTTCCGCGCAACCAAGGCAGCCCAGATGATGGAGCAGAATATGCTGCAGGACTTGCTGCGCAACGAGACCATTCGCAATACCAATTGGTACAAGCAATTTGTCAAAGTGGATCAGAGCGGCTCGGCCAACGAGACCGAGGCCGTGCGCAATGCCCTCGATAATCTGAAACGCAACTTCAGGGTCTCTGCGCCGCGTGATTTGACAGTTCTGATAGTCTCGATGCGATGCGCTGAGGCACGCGAAGCCAAAACCATTGTCGATACGGCCATTCGGTTGTTTTTGACTCAACAGCGTGAACAGGCCCGTCGGGACATCAGTGCGGAACTGGCTGAACGACGCGACCAGCGCGACTCGATTCGCCGCGCATTGAACACGATTGAACAAACGCTTGACTCCATCCGTGCCGGAACACGGTTTGCCCGTTTGAATGTCAGCCGGACTTCAAATTTCCGTGATTATATGGATGAGAAGTTGGCGGATATCGAAGACCGATTCAGCCAATACGACAGTCACCGAGCCTATCTTGAAAGTACGATTGAAATCTTGCGCCATCGTGCGACCTCTCCGGAATTTGACGAAGTGGTTCGTGAACAAATCGAAAACGACCCGATCGCCCGCCAGATGCGTGCCAATATTGCAGCAATGGAACCGGTGCTTGAACGCCAGCTGGCGCGGTTCGGCGAGGATCACCGCACCGTCAAGGAAACACGCGCCGCACTGGAACAAATGCGGGCCGATTTGGTGTATCGACAGAATGAAATCGCCGAGATTTTCCGGCAATCGGATTATCGCAATGCCCAGGACCAGATGACCGCCCTGACCCAGCAGCTTGATACTGTTATGCAGCAGCTTCAACAAGCTCAAAATGAGTATAAAGAGGCCGATAAGGTTCGTGCCGAATATGCGCGTTACGAAATTCAGCGTGAAGAACAGCAGCGGCTGCTGGAAGAGATGAATAAGCTTATTGAAAAACTCAACGCCATGTACAGCGATCCGACCATCCACAAAATGCGGGCCGCAGGGTTGGCGGCGGAACCGCTGGAAGTCAGTTTTCCACGATGGGAACTGTTTTTCCCCGGTGGTTTTATCCTTGGGCTGCTGGTTGGTCTTGGGCTTGCCTTTGCTGTCGAGATGCTCAATGACCTGCTGCGGACCCCCACCGATGTGGTCCGTCATGTCAAGGTGCCGCTAATGGGGATGGTGTATCACGCCGACGAGGACGAAGACATCGAGGACGTGGATATATACCATGTCGTTCGTCAGGCGCCTTATTCGATTACGAGCGAATGCTATCGCCAACTGCGTACGAACTTGAAACTGTCCGGCGAAGGGGGCAAGCCCCATCAGACGCTCTTTATCACCAGCCCCGCTGCCGGTGACGGCAAGACTACCGTCGCGGTCAACATGGCCGGCTCTTTCCTGATGGAAGGCAAACGCGTGCTGCTGATCGACGCCAATTTCCGCCGGCCGATGAGCAATCGTCTGTTTCCGCCCTCAGGAGCCGCTTCGACCGAACAGCAGGCGGATTACGGCCTGAGCAACTATCTGATGGGGCAATGCACGGACGAAAATCAGATTATCCGTTCTACAGATATGCAAGGGCTGTTTGTGATTGACAGCGGCCCACTGCCGTCCAATCCCTCCGAACTGCTCAGCAGCGAACGAATGACCCATCTGCTGGAACGATGCAAAGAGCAATTTGATTATGTTATTATTGACGGCCCGGCCATGCTCGTCAGCGATGCCAAGACCCTGGCCGCTCTGGCCGATGGAACGATTGTGGTCTTTAATGCCGAAACGACTCATCGCGGCGAAGCATTGCGAATTTTGCGGGAACTGCGGCATGTTAACGCCAATACTATCGGGACGGTACTGCTGGGTGTTCGCAGCCGCAAAGGCGGCTATTTCCGC
>JAAYQH010000237.1 GCA_012519365.1 Planctomycetota bacterium
AATGCGTTATACCGAGGCCCGCTTGACGCAGGCGGCGATGGATATGCTTGAGGATCTCAAGCTGGATACGGTCGATTTTGTGCCGAACTATGACGAAACGCGTCAAGAGCCGCTGGTTTTGCCGGCCAAGTTTCCGAATCTACTGGTTAACGGTGCCAGCGGTATTGCGGTGGGGATGGCGACGAACCTGGCGCCGCACAATGTCGCCGAGGTGTGCGACGCATTGCTGTTGATGATTGATGATCCGGAATGCGGATTTAAGGATATTCTTGAAAAACTGCCCGGCCCGGATTTCCCCACCGGCGGGATTATTTGCGGGCGTAAAGGGATTATTGATGCGTATGTCACCGGACGCGGCCATTTGCGGGTACGTGCCAAAGTGCATGTCGAAACCAACAAACGCGGCCGTGAGTCCATTATCGTTACTGAAATCCCTTATATGGTGGTCAAGACCAATATCGTTTCCAAGATTGCCGATTGTGTCAAAGACGGCGTGATTGAAGAGATTTCGGATATTCGGGATGAGTCCGACCGCAAGGGATTGCGGATTGTTGTGGAACTCAAGAAAGACGTGGACAGCAACGTCGTTCTGAATAAACTTTATCGCTATACGTCGCTGCAAACGACGTTTGCGGTCAACAATGTTGCGCTGGTCAATAATCGTCCCGAAACGCTCAACATTCGCCAACTGCTCAAACTGTACATCAGCCACCGGTTAAACGTCATTCGCCGGCGGACGCGGTTTTTGCTCCGCAAGTGCCTGAATCGCGCCCATATTCTCGAAGGGTTGATTCTGGCGGTCAGCGATATTGACGAGATCATCGCCTTGATCAAGGCCTCGCCGGATGCGCCGACCGCCAAAGAACGACTGATGACCAAGCCGCTGCGTTTGATAGAAGTGCAAACGCTTCGCACCTTGTTGCCGGCTTCGTTTGTCGATCAGCGGTCTCAGTCGGATCAATTCCTGACTGGACCGCAGGCCGATGCGATCTTAACGATGCAGCTTCAGCGGTTGACGGGGTTGGAAATTGAAAAGCTGGCCAAAGAATACGCCGAGTTAACCGAGAAGATCGCCGATTATGAGGCGCTGCTGGCCAACCGAGACTTGCAGCTTGACGTAATTCGCGAAGACCTGTATGAGATCAAGGAAAAATACAAAAGCCCTCGTCGTACCGAGATCATTCAGGATGAGGCCGACACCTTCGAAATTGAAGACTTGATCGCCGAAGAAGAAACCCTTGTGATGATTACGCATGGCGGGTATATCAAACGAACGCCGTTGGATACCTATCGCAAGCAGGGACGCGGCGGCAAAGGTGTGATCGGCTCGGAAACCAAAGTAGGCGATTTTCTGGAGCATTTGTTTGTTGCTTCGACGCATGACTTTTTGCTGGTTTTTACCACACGGGGTGTGTGCTATTGGCTGAAAGTCTATAACATTCCCGAAATGAGCCGACAGAGCCGAGGACGCAATATCGTCAATCTGCTGAATTTGCCGCCGAACGAAAAGGTGATGTCAATTATCAACGTGCGGGAATTTGATGACGATCATTACTTGATGACAGCCACCAAGAACGGCATTGTCAAAAAGACAGTACTCAGTGCCTACGGCAATCCGCGCAGCAACGGCCTGATCGCCCTGAAGATGGACGATGATGATATGCTGATCGGTGCGGCTATTACCGATGGAGACGATGAAATTATTCTCGGTACCCGTGAGGGGATGGCGATTCGATTTCATGAGTCGGATGTGCGGCCGATGGGACGAGTCAGCAGAGGAGTACGCGGCATCAAACTGCGAGAGGGGGATGAGGTGGTCGATATGGCGGTTGTCGAACCGGAAGCGTCACTGCTGACGGTCTGTGAACGGGGATACGGCAAGCGGACGCCGCTGGAAGACTATCGCTTGCAGAATCGCGGCGGGATTGGCCTGATCAATATCAAAACAACCGAACGAAACGGCAAGGTGGTTGCACTCAAGGCGGTTCACGACGGCGATGAATTGATGATGATCACCGCCAATGGAATGATTGTTCGGACCGGGCTGGAAGAGGTGCGAACCATCGGACGCAATACCTCCGGCGTACGGCTGATTTCCTTGAAAGATGGTGACAAACTGGTGGCGGTGGCCCGGCTTGTGGTGGAAGATGAGGATGAAAGCGAAATGGCAACAACCGAAAACGTCTAATAGAGGTTTTTAATCGTGGCCAAACGAACATCTCAAGTCAATAAGCAAACGCCGTCGTTACCGCCAGTGTGTGTCTTGTTCGGACCGGATCCGTTTCTTGTTTCAAAAGAAGCGGAAAAGCGGCTTGACGCATTGCTTAGCGAAGAGGAGCGAATGACAGCGTTGTCCGAGCCGAAAGCCGAGGAAGCGAAGATTGCCGATGTTTTGGATGAATTGCGAACGGTGCCGTTTTTGTCGTCTCGGCGGGTGGTGCTGATCAAAGATGCCGAGAAGTTTGTAGACAATTACGGCGAGCAACTTCAGACGTATCTGGAATCTCCCAGTCCGACCGGTGTTTTGCTGATGACGATGGGCAATCTGGATAAGCGAACGCGGTTTTCCAGGGCTCTCCTGAAAATCGGCGGAGCGGTTGAGGTCGCGCCCCCAAAGTCCTCCGAGTTGCCCCGATTTGTCTCACATTATGCCCGGCAGGAGCACGGCATCGCGCTGGATTCGCGTTGCACCGCTCTGTTAGTGGAATTGACCGGCGACGACCCGGGACGCCTCTGTCGCGAAATGGACAAATTGGCGCTGTATGTCGCGCCGGAAAAAAAGGTTAAAATCGAAGATATTGAGCAGCTTATCGGCCGTAACCGGATGTTTAATGCCTTTGAGGTCATTGATGGGATAACGCGCAATAGCCCCGCCCAGGCTCTGACACGGCTGCAAAAGATGTTCGCCGCGGATCGCAACGCGCAGTACAGTGTTGTCGGAGCGTTCGGCTATCATTTCCGCAAGCTCTTTTCGGCTCGTGCCCTGATGGTTAAGGGGACAAACATCCAGCAGGCGATGCAAAAGGCCGGCGTGTTTTGGCAGCAAAAAGAGGCCTTTGCTGCTCAGCTTTCGCGTTTAACCCTCGAAGAGATTGCATGGGTACTGGGGGAGTTGGGCCGGATCGATCACGACATCAAAACCGGCCGTACCACCGCCCCGGTCGCGATGGAGCGTTTGGTCGTTCGTTTGTTCGAAATGCAGCAGAAATCGAGATGCCGACAATAATTGTGTTGAAAAAGTCTCGATCTCTTTTATATTTGACTTGCTTATGGCTCAAAAAGATAAATTTATAATAAAACCTCGCAAGAAACCCAAGAAACCACTTAAGAGGATAAAGAGTTGCTGTATCAAATAACAAACAAGAAGCAACTTTCGGAAAATGTTTTCCAGATGGACGTGGTCGCGCCGCTGGTTGCTCAGGCTCGAAAGGCCGGTCAGTTTGTGATTGTTTCGCCGGATGCCGAAACCGGCGAGCGGATTCCGCTGACCATAGCCGGGGCCGATCCCGAAAAAGGGACGATTCGCCTGATTTTTCAGCGTGTGGGAAAAACCACTGCACTGATGGCAGAGATTCCCGAAGGGGGGACCCTGGGGTATGTGGCCGGGCCGTTGGGGCGTCCGACGCACATTGAAACGTTCGGGACGGTCGTTTGTGTGGGCGGGGGAATCGGTGTTGCGCCGCTGCTGCCGATAGCCACCGCGATGAAGGAGGCCGGCAATAAAGTGATCTCGATTCTGGGGGCACGTTCGAAGGAATTATTGATTCTCGAAGAGGAGTTCACCGCTCTAAGCGATCAGATCGTTATTGTTACCGATGACGGTTCGTACGGCCGTAAGGCATTGGTAACCGAACCGCTAAAAGAAATCTGTGCCGGCGCACCCAAGCCGGATCTGGCTGTGGCCATCGGCCCGACGATTATGATGAAATTCTGCTGCGAAGTAACGCGTGAATATGCCGTGCCGACGCAGGTGTCGCTCAATACCATTATGGTGGACGGGACAGGAATGTGCGGCGGCTGTCGTGTTGAGGTGGGCGGACAGACCAAGTTTGTCTGTGTTGATGGCCCGGAGTTTGATGGACATCAGGTGAATTTCGATTTGATGATGCGTCGGATGAATGCCTTCAAGGACCTCGAAAAACGTGCTCTCGAGCAATATTATAAAGAACACAAGTGCAAAATCGGACTGGATCGAAAGTGAGAATGCCGACTAACCCCGAAGATCTCAATAGAGATGAACAGCAAGCCTGTTTGCAGCAGTTGCTGGATAAACTGGCCAAAGATCGGTATGCGATTGCCCCTCAGCCGATGCCGGCGCAAGACCCGATTAAGCGGCGGCGTACTATGACGGAAGTGGCATTGGGGTACACCGAAACGCAGGCTCGGCTCGAGGCGCTGCGCTGTTTGCAATGTGCCAACGCCCCCTGTATGGAAGGTTGTCCGGTGCGGATCCGAATTCGGGATTTTATCGCCGAAATTGCGCGCGGGGAGTATGGGGCCGCACTGGCGATTATTAAGGAAAACTCGCTGCTGCCGGCGGTATGCGGCAGGGTCTGTCCGCAGGAGGTACAGTGTCAGGAGCGGTGCACGGTCGGCAAGAAATTCAAGGATGTCAATATGAGCGTGTCCATCGGTCGGCTGGAACGTTATGTAGCCGATCTGGCGCAAGGCGGGGGACAAACGCCGGCGGTTGCCCCGCCGACCGGTAAGAAGGTTGCCGTCGTCGGTTCCGGGCCGGGCGGTATCGTCGTTGCGGCCGATACCCGACGAGCCGGACACGATGTGACGTTGTTTGAGGCGTTTCACAAGCCCGGCGGAGTAATGATTTACGGTATTCCTGAATTTCGCCTGCCCAAGGCGATTGCGCAGCAAGAGATCGATGTGCTGAAGAAAATGGGCGTCAAAATCGTCTGCAATTTTATTGTAGGACGGACCCGCACGATTGAGCAGTTGATGAAGGAGGATGGTTTTGAGGCGGTCTATATCGGCGTCGGGGCGGGACTGCCCAAGTTTATGGGCATTGAAGGTGAGCATTTGGTCGGGGTTTACAGCGCCAACGAGTACCTGACGCGGGCGAATCTGATGAGGGCGTATGAATTCGGCAAAGGATCCGACACTCCTATCACTGTCAGTAAAAATGTTGCCGTCGTCGGCGGGGGCAACGTGGCGATGGACGCGGCCCGCATGGCCGTGCGTCTTGGAGCCGAGAATGTCTATCTGGTCTATCGCCGCAGCGAAGCAGAGATGCCGGCCCGTGTTGAAGAAGTCCATCACGCCAAAGAAGAAGGCGTTATCTTTTGTACGTTGCAAAATCCCAAACGGATCCTCGGCAATGCGGACGGCCATGTGGTCGGAATGGAATGTTTGCGGTATGAGTTGGGCGAGCCGGATGAGTCCGGCCGTCGGCGTCCTGTGGCTATCAAAGGCAGCGAGTTTGTGATGGATGTCGATACGGTCATTGTGGCCATCGGCAACAAGGCCAATCCGCTGATTCAGCAAACCACGCCCGGGCTGGAGTTTAATCAGTGGGGCAATATCGTTGTCGATGAAAACTGCCGTACGTCGTTGAAGGGGGTGTATGCCGGTGGGGATATCGTCTTGGGTGCAGCGACGGTTATTCTGGCGATGGGACAGGGTCGTATCGCAGCACAAGCCATTAATGCAGATTTGGCCCCTCCCACGTAGCAGCCAAACCGCTGCTTTGTGCCGGATCTGCCAGCCTTTATAGGTTTTTCGGGCTGAGCCGCTTATTCTGTTTTATGGATCATTTGCCAGGCGCGAATGACCTCGGCAACGCTCCAGGCCTGTGCAAAGGCTCCGCGGGGTTCGTGCGGCGGGTCGCCTTCAAAGATTTCAGAGATCGACCCGATGCACGCCTCTTCTTCCAGATGCCGCAGCAGCGGGCTTAGCCAGATATGGCACTTTCGCCTGGCATCATTGCTGAAGTTGCTGGTTTTCAGGTACGCCTCAATAAACGGCCCGATGAGCCATGCCCAGACAGTGCCCTGATGATAGGCGGCATCGCGCTGGGCCTGATGGCCGAAATAACGCCCTTTGTATCGCGGGTCACTGGGCGCCAGCGTCCGTAATCCGCGAGAGGTTAGCAGTTCTCGTTGGACTGTGGCGACCACCTTTTTCTGCTTGTCCGGATCCAGCGGCGAATAAGGCAGCGAGACCGCCAGAATCTGATTCGGACGAAGGCTTGCATCAGCCGTCCCGTCCGGCAACACGCAATCGTTCAAATAGCCCAGTGGTTCATTCCAGAACACCTGAACAAAGCTTTCGGCCACCTGCTTGGCCAACTCCGCATAAAAACGGGCGTTGTCCTCCTGTCGGTTTTTGTAGTATTTTGCCAAATGGCACAGGGCGTTGTACCACAGGGCATTGACCTCGACCGCTTTGCCGTGGCGAGGCGTAAAACACACGCCGTCAAACTTGGCATCCATCCATGTCAATTGCGTCTGAGCGTCGCCGCCGGTAACCAGTTTGTCGGCATCGGTGTGGATGTTAAAACGTGTGCCGCGTCGATACGATTCGACAATCCATTTGATGGCAGGCAAAAGAGTTTTGGCAAAACTTCGGATATTACCGGTTTTCTTTAGCCAAGCAAAGGCCGCGTGGATAAACCACAGGGAGGCGTCGATGCTATTGTAGTGCGGCCGGCCGCCGTAATCGTCGAAACGATTGGGAATCATACCTTCACTGACGGCTCCGGCAAATGTTTTCAGCACACCCCAGGCGGTGTCAGTCCGCCCCGTGCAAAGACACAACCCCTCCAACGCAATAAACGTATCGCGTCCCCAATCCAGAAACCATGGATAACCGGCCATAATGGTCGGCGTTGTTTCATTTTGAATGACCCGTTCAGTGACGAATTGACCTGCGGCTAAAAATAAATGCCGCTTGATGGGATGCGGGGGTTCGCAGGTCGCCAGCAGCTCCTTCTCGCGCAGGCGCAGCGCGTCAATCGCCACATCAATATCCATCGCTTCCAACTCAACGGGATTGAGGCTGTCGGTCAGCGCTGCCCAGAGGATAAGTCGTGTCGGCTCGCTGATTCGGGCGGCATAACGGCCCGGCGACCACAAGTCCTCAAAACAGTCCTGCCCTCGAAATCGATCAATGCGGTACAAAAAGCGATGCCACCACTGCGGATCGTCGGCATAGTCCATTCCTTCGCTTCGCAGCGTCAATTTGCCGATGCGCGGCTGGTTGGCCTGATGAATGATCACATCGCCCTGATCGGTATGAACACTCTGCAGGTCGGTGGTGCTGTTTTGCAGGCTGTGAAAATCCCGCATCGCCGCAAACGGACGCACCGCTATCTCAAATTCCGCGCACACATTGCTGAATTCATAAACCACGGTCGCCACGTCGGAATCCGGCAGCAAATAAATCGACTTGGTCAAATCGGCGATGCCCAGTTCATAGTCAAAATGCACGCCGAGATTTTTTCGAAATTGGGTCAGATATTCATAGCCGCGGGGATGAAACGTGCGATCAAATTCAAACGTGCTCAGCGCGATGGTGTTATCATTGCAGGTTACGGTTTCCAAACAATTGGACAACGCCGCGATGCGATTGGCCGGCGGGGTCAGCGAGCCGATCAGCAGCCCATGATAGCGCCGTGTGTTGCAGCCGATGACGGTGCCGCTG
>JAAYQH010000238.1 GCA_012519365.1 Planctomycetota bacterium
CAGCCCCGCCGAATCGCGGCAAATTCATGGCTCAGGTATTTTGCATCGCCTGTCAGGATGGAGGCCAGGTCGGCGACGAAATCCACCTCGTCGGCGCCGTCTTTAATCACCGCCTCGGTTTGATATGCCTTGACAGGGGTGGTCTCTGTGCCGAAGGGAAAGCCCGCGACGGAAACGACCCGCACGCCGGTGGCGTGCAGGAGGTCCGCACATACGCCGACCCATCGCGGCTGGACGCAGACGCTGTGAAATCCGTACCGGACGGCTTCACTGCAAAGCCGGCGGATATCCGCCTCAAGGGCGGTGGGGCTGAGCATCGTGTGGTCGAAATACCGAGCCAGTTCTTTTTTGGTGGTTGGGATCATAACGGTATTTTAGACGTTTGGGTGCGGATTGCAACGCTTGGCTGTCCAAAAAGGGATTGTTTTGTCCGATTTGGCCGGCGGCAAAAGCAAATCTTGCCGAAAATGCGGCCATCTGGTACACTGAATAGATTAAAAAAATGTGATTTCAAGGCAAAACGGGATATTCAAACGCCGAATAGGAGACAATACGATGCGAACACGACCATTGGGAAAAACGGATTTGCGCTTGACGACGATTGGATTGGGTACGTGGGCTATCGGCGGGCCGTGGGAGTACGGCTGGGGGCCGCAGGATGACGACGACTCGGTGCGGACGATTATTGCGGCGGTGGAAGGGGGGGTTAACTGGATTGACACCGCTCCGATTTACGGCTGCGGCCATGCCGAAGAGGTCGTCGGGCGTGCGGTGCGGGAACTGAAAGAAAGGCCGTTGATTGCCACCAAATGCGGGCTGGTATGGAACGAGAGACGGGAAAAGATCAACTGCCTTGAGGCCAAAAGCATCCTGCGGGAATGCGACGACAGTCTGCGCCGGCTGGGGGTGGACGTGATTGATCTGTACCAGTTGCACTGGCCCGATCCGGATGAGCAGATCGAGGAGGCGTGGGAGGCGATGGCTCGCTGCGTCCAGCAGGGCAAGGTGCGCTGCCTGGGGGCGTCGAATGTGTCGGTGGCTCAGATTGAGCGGCTGGCACGGATTCATCCGGTGGCGGCGGTTCAGCCGCCCTACAGTATGTTGCGGCGGGATATCGAAAACGACCTGCTGGGCTATTGCGGGACGCACGGCATCGGCGTGGTCTGCTACAGTCCGCTGCAAAAAGGGCTGCTGACTGGCAAGTTTACCAAGGAGTATCTCGATACACTGGCGCCGGATGATCACCGTCGAAGCGACCCGAATTTTGTGGGACGGCGGTTTGAGGAGAATCTGGAGAAGGTTGGGGCACTGCGGAGCATCGCCGAACGACACGGCAAGACCGTCGCCCAACTGGCGATCGCGTGGGTGCTGCGTCGTGAGGAAGTGACCAGTGCTATCGTCGGCGCCCGCAGGCCCGCTCAGATTCAGGAAACCCTGGCCGCCGGCGATTGGGTGCTGGAGGAAGAGACCCTTCGTAAGATTGAGAGCATTCTAAAGGAATAAAAAATTGACTCTCAAAATGCAAAAAGACCCTGCGGCAATTAAATATAAGGCGGTTGTAAACAGATTGCGTTTTGAGTTGTCATTTTGATAGTTCAAATGAACAAGGGATTACGATGACACAGCGGACGGATGTCTATACGTCGCCATTGGTAGAGCGGAACGCGTCGATGGAAATGGCCCGGTTGTTCGGGTCGGATATGAAGTTTACGACGTGGCGGAGGCTCTGGCTGGAGTTGGCGCGGGCTGAAAAAAAACTGGGGCTTGCCATCACCGACGAGCAGCTTGCCGAGATGGAAGCGCATCTGACGGATATTGATTATAAAAAGGCTGCGGCTTATGAAAAGCAGTTTCGTCATGATGTGATGGCGCACGTGCATACGTTTGCCGAGGCGGCCCCGAAGGCCGCAGCGATTATTCATCTGGGGGCGACCAGCTGCTATGTGGGGGATAACGCCGATTTGATTATTATGCGTGAGGGGATGCGGCTGCTGGCCGAGAAACTGGCGTGTTTGATTGATCGGCTGGCTGTCTTTGCCAAGCGATACCGGGCGATGCCGACGCTGGGCTTTACGCATTACCAGCCGGCACAACTGACGACAGTGGGCAAACGGGCGACGCTGTGGGCGTATGATTTTGCGATGGATCTGGAGGAGTTGGAGCGGCGGATCGAGACGCTGCCGTTTCGCGGCGTCAAAGGCACGACCGGTACGCAGGCGTCGTTTTTGGCGCTGTTTGACGGGGATCACAATAAGGTGCGACGGCTTGACGACATGGTCGCCAAGGCATTCGGCTTTTCACGGCGGTGCGTGGTGACGGGGCAGACGTATCCGCGAAAGATTGACAAATACATTGTCGATGCGCTGGCCTCGGTGGCGGTGGCGGCGCACAAGATGTGCAACGATATTCGGCTGCTGGCCAATCTGAAGGAGTTGGAAGAGCCGTTTGAAACGTCTCAGATCGGCTCATCGGCGATGGCGTACAAGCGCAATCCAATGCGGTGTGAGCGGACGACGGGTCTGGCTCGGCTGGTGATGAGTCTGGCGACCAGTCCGGCGATGACCGCAGCCGAGCAGTGGCTCGAGCGAACGCTGGACGATTCGGCCAACCGGCGTGTGAGTATCGCCGAGGCGTTTTTGGCCGCCGACGGGATTTTGGAGATTCTTATCAATGTCGCCTCGGGATTGGTGGTATATCCAAAGGTCATCGCTGCGCGGGTGCAGGCGGAGCTGCCGTTCATGGCGACGGAGAATATCCTGATGGCCGGTGTGCGGGCCGGTGGTGATCGGCAGGAACTTCACGAGGCCATCCGCGTGCATTCTCAGGCCGCGGCCGAGCAGGTCAAACGGTACGGCCTGCCCAACGACCTGCTTGCGCGGCTCAGGGCCGATGCCCGCTTTGCCAATGTCAACTTTTCCGATGTGATGAATCCTAAAGACTATATCGGCCGAGCACCCCAGCAGGTCGATGAGTTTATCGCTGAAGTCGTTACGCCGATCCGGCGAAGGTATCGAAAAGCACTCAATAAAAAAGTGGAGTTAAAGGTATGAAAAAGATGATTTATGCAAAATGTCAAATGGCACAGGTTGTGGGGGTTGCGGCGGGGCTGTTGGCAGCGGTGGTGCTGAGCGGATGTGCCGGGTCGTGTCATTGTGCCCAGCCGGTAACGGCGGGGGATATTATGGCGCCGGGGGCGGAGTTGGTGGAGGTGTCTTCGGAATTTCGGTTTACCGAGGGGCCGGCGGCCGATGCGGCGGGCAATGTGTATTTTACCGACCAGCCGAACAATCAGATTATGATTTATACCGTTGACGGACGGCTGGAGACGTTTATGCGGCCGAGCGGGCGGAGCAACGGCTTGTATTTTGATGTGGACGGGACGCTGATCGCCTGTGCGGACGAATACAAAGAACTGTGGCGGATTAACGTACATACCAAAGAAC
>JAAYQH010000239.1 GCA_012519365.1 Planctomycetota bacterium
AAAAAGAGGCGATATTAAGCGGCCCCCGGGCTACGGCAAACCGAATCTGATGGCCCAGCAACTCAATTCGAGCCCGATTTAAAACCAGCCGGTTCAAAACAAACGGTGCCAGCCCGTCGGTTTCCGGGTTAGGCACCACAAGACGATCGATATCATCCGGCTGATGGATAATCTTGTCGGCATAGGGCAATTCGTTTTGGTGAAAGGAACATTTTGCCCCGAACGCACTCGGTTCGGTACACATCCCAAACTCGCTCCAAAATCCCGGCAGAAACATCACATCGGCAAAGGTCTGGATGGCTTTTTTGTTGGCTTCAAACCAGCATTCATCGCTGGTGAAATAGTCCAGGGTCGAGATACCCGCCCAGCGAGGCAGCCAGGGACTGTCAATAATAAAACCGACAGGAATCTTCTGAAAGGTCTTGCCTTCTATCAGACCGAGTAACGCGTGCCATTGGTCGTTTGTCATAATCCCTTTCCACTTTTTGCCAGTCAGGTCAAAAAACTGAGAGTATTTGACTTTTGTTTAGGGTGATTATACTATAATCTATAGTTGCAAAAGATTATTTAGTCTTTTGTCGCCTTTTATTGCATAATAATGACCATGTATCGCTATGTTCGCAACAAAAACGGCTTACCGGCCTGCGGCGTGTTCAACATCAGCCGTGATAAGCACATATACCGACCGATCGTCCTTCACACCACCATTGGACAAGATCGCCCCATCGGCGACATTCAAACCTTCCGGGAACATCGCCACAATCTTTACCATATTGTACTTTACACCGCCGGCAGCGGCCAGTGCGTCCTGAACCGGCGTCAGTACACCACCGCCCCGGGCACAGTGATTCTCGTCTCGCCGGGCCAGCCGCACGACTTTATCACTTGTCGGGGCAATGCCGTTTATTCGGAGTTGACTTTTGCGTTTGAAAATGAACAAAATGAACCTTTAACCTTGCCTTTTGACAAGTTACTGGAGTACTGGACAGGAGCGCCGATCGATGTGCTTAACCCGATGCGGCTTTCTGAGCCTCAACTGAACTTGTTGAATAGCTTGTTGACCGAGATTGCAGACTTAGCAGGTGTTGAACATCCGCTATCCGAATTTTATCTGCAATATGCCCTGATCAAACTGCTGCATTTTATCGTACAGGCCTGTACCAGGCCTGCTGTTGCCGGCACCATCGCCGATGAACGCTTGGTTCGCGTCCGCCAGTACATTGAGCAAAATTACAATTCCCCCATCCGAATTGAGGAATTAGCGCAATTGGCCGGTTTTTCCAAAGGATACCTGTTTCGATCCTTTCGAAAAGCCTTCGGGATTGCCCCATTGGAATACCAACAGCAGCTTCGCCTCGAAGCAGCCCGCAACTTGCTGCGAGCTACGGCCCTGCGATGTTCCGAAATCGCCATTCGTTGCGGTTACGACAATATCCACTTTTTTCATCGGCTTTTCAAAAACACATTCGGCATCACCCCTCAGCAATATCGCAAACAAATTGTCGAATCTTGACATCACTCGGCGTGATTTGAAACTCAACTCCAAAATACACAAATACACTCCCATTTTCCGTCCGCCGCTCGTGCAAAACGCTTTATTTGGAGATGTTTTTAGTGTAAGATTGTTATTTCTGTCTGGGTAATGAATGGATTTGGAATAACTCTGCAGGCAATTGAATGTATAGAAAAAAACGAAATACCGAAACATTATTGGCCCAAATCGGCGAAATCTTCAAGGTCCGACTGCCTGAAGTCACGCTGGTCGTTGTGTTTCAGACGGGTTTAATGGTGCTGCTGGATCGCGTGATGGTGCGCAGCGGGCTGCATTCGTCACAGCCGCCCGCCATGCCGAACTGGGCGATGTTCGTGTTGGGTCTGGGCTGCATGAGCCTGGCGATCGTGTGGCAAATGTTGTATCTGGGTTTTTTGCGGACCTCTGCAACCGACGGTGCCGCCCCCCAGGAACCAAGCACGCTGCTCAAAACGGGTCGGCCGTACTTCTGGCGGATTCTGGGAGTCCAGATAGTGATCGGACTGGCAACGTGGGTCATCGTCGGTGTCCTGATCCTGTTGATTGCTGCCCTCAGCGGCCGGCAGCTCGATGCCCTTCCTGACTGGCTGATGACGCTGCTTCCGATCATAGCGATCGTGCTGCTGATTAAGCCTGTTTTCCTTATTCCGTCGTTTATCCTCGTGCTGGATTATAAGGCCAACGACGCCTTTCAAACGATGCGGCAAGTTCGGTTAAGCAATTTGGGAGTCCTGCCCGGGCTTTATGGGCTGGGACTGGCAGCCCTTGCGGGTATGGGGTTTTTGGTATCGCTTGCCCCCCAGGCAGGAGCGATGTATTATATCGCACAGGCAGCGGGACATTTGATTCAAAGTTTGATCTTCCTGACCTTGATGCTGGCCACCGTGCTGTTTATCGCACTTGAAACGGAAAAAAGATGACACCCACAACGGGACAATTTATCGTGCTGGCCGGACCAGACGGCTGCGGAAAGAGTACGCAGACGCGGCTGGTTTCCGAGTGGCTGGCCGCACGCGGGCTGGAGGCCGCCGGTAATAACCCCGAAGGGGTGTCAAGAGATTTAGCCGTAGGCGTGAGCCTACGGTTGAGAGGTTTTCCTCTTCTTCTAAGCCCCAAAGGAGCGACAGAAAAAATATATGCTTTCGCCCCTTTGGGGCTTAGAATGGAATATAATTTGTACGGCTACCGGAGGCTTACGCCTCCGGCTAATTTACTTTAGACCCTTAGGGTCTAAAGAGGCACAGATTATGATTGAATTATAATGAATCTTGTCAAAAAGGTTGCTTGAGTTGAATAAAAAAGAGTTAAAAGAAAAGTTGATCGGAAAATTCATTGTATTCGATGGTCCTGACGGTTCGGGCAAGAGTACACAAATCAAATTACTTGCAGATTATCTTAAGAAATGCGATATCCCTGCGATTGATACACAGGATCCGGGAGGGACAAAAATAGGCGACCAGATACGCCGACTGCTTAAGTATGATGCACAGGGAAAAATGGACGTTGTAACAGAGACGTTTTTGTTTATGGCGTCGCGTGCCCAATTGGTCAATGAAATCATTAAGCCCTCGAAAGAATTGGGCAAGGTTGTATTATGTGACAGATATATTTCAGCGACGTGTGCTTATCAGGGAGCGGCAGGATATCCGACGGATAAAATTATTGAACTGGGAAAATTTGCTGTTGGTGACTGTTGGCCGGAACTGACTCTAATTTTGGATATTGATCCCGATAAGGGCAGGGAAAGAACCGGTCATCAAAAGAAACAAAAGACAAGAGAAAACCATAAAGACGCTCATCAGGGTTTTTTATTTGAAAATGTCAGCGTTGACAGGTTTGATTCGCGGACTTTGGAATATCATCGAAAAGTACGAAAAGAATTTCTTAAGCTGAGCATGTATTATCCAACCAAAGTCGTCTTTCTTGATGTTAATGATGGAGACATTGAAGCGATTCATGAAAAGATAAAAGAATTGATACTTAAAACAGAATTTTAATATGAATTTAAGTGAAATCGTCTGTCAGGACAAGGCCATCGGGACGCTTCAGCGGGCGTATGCCGCATGCCTATCTGTTCAGCGGCCAAGACGGTGTCGGCAAATTCACCACCGCCCGTGCCTGGGCCAAGATGCTGCTCTGTCAAAACCGTCTTCAGCGCCCTGGCCAGACGCCGTTTTTTGACAGCTGCGGCGCATGCGATTCCTGCCGATTGTTTGAAAGCGGCGGACACCCCGATTTTCAGCCGATCAATAAGGAACTGATCACCTTTACCAAAGAAGGTAAAAACAAGACAACTCCGGTTAAAATGCCGGTCGATGTGATTCGCGAATTTCTGATCGACAAAATCGCCACTCGCCCGCAAATGGGACAACACATCATTTATGTGATTCAGGAAGCCGAAAAGGTCAACGACTCCAGCCAGAACGCCATGCTCAAGATTCTCGAAGAGCCGCCGACGTTTTGCGTGATTATCCTGATTTGCAGCCGGCTGGAAACAATGCTGCCGACAACATTGTCCCGATGCCATATGGTGCGATTCGGCCCGATTGACACGTCAACCATTATTCGAAAATTGGCCGAAATCGGCGTCCAAGAGCCGGAAAACGCCTATTGGGCCAACTTCAGCGAGGGCCGACTTGGACTGGCCATCGAATGGGCCTCGCTGAAGGTCAAAGGCGACCGTCCGTATCAGATTAAATGCCAAATGCTGGAGCGGCTGGCCCGGGCCACCCTGCCCGACACCTTGGAATTGGCCGAGTGGATGTGCACTGCAGCCAAACAAATCGGCAAGGCCTGGTCGTCCACACGGGAAAACATCAGTACCACAGACATCAACCGACGCGCCCAATCAGGATTGATTCAAATGGTCATCCTGGCACTGACCGACGCCCTAAAACTGCACGTCGGTGTACCCGAACCGCTGGTCAATGCCGACCAACCGGCCGTCATTCGCCAATTCGCAGATCAATATGAACCTGAAATGCTGTCTTTGTTGATTTCCCGCATGGTGGATCTTTGCCGCTGGGTAGAGGACAGTGTCAACGAAAAACTGATTTTTGAGCAGGTCTTGTTAAATTTGACGCATTCGGATATAATAAGCCTTTCTATACGCTAAAGAAGGGTCGAACATCTTGCCCGGAATGAAACTTATATACAGCGGAGATGTCCAGATCAATGTCGCAAGCTGAAACAACAAAGCCCAAGGGGGCTAAAAATACAAAATATATGTTGGTCCGTTACGGCCGTATGGGGCTGATGGGATGGTTTGAGCACAATGAAACCACTATCCCCAAGCTCAACACCAAAGTGATTATCAAGACCGAACGCGGCCTGGAACTGGGCGAAGTGGTCGGCGTGCATAATTACCGCAACGGCCAGTTCCGCAGCACCCCCGAACAGGTCGAGCATTACTACGGCGAATTGGGCCTCAATTCCCCCATCGGCCCGGGAGGCACCTTTGTCCGCTTTGCCACCCATGAAGACCTTCGCGAACAGGAACATCTGGTGCAATCCGAACAGGAAGAGATCGCCTGCTGCGAAATGTATATCAAACAGCTGGGGCTGCCGATGCGGATTATCGATGCCGAACATCTGTTTGGCGGAGAACGCATCATTTATTACTTTACCAGCGAGGAACGCGTGGATTTTCGCGAGTTGGTCAAGACCCTTGCCCGCGAATATCAGACGCGAATTGAACTGCGACAAATCGGAGCACGAGACGAGGCTAGACTCATCAGCGATTATGAAACCTGCGGCCAGCAATGCTGCTGTAGCCGGTTTCTGAGGATTCTTGAGCCGGTGAATATGCGGATGGCCAAACTGCAAAAAGCCACCCTGGATCCTTCCAAAATCAGCGGCCATTGCGGACGTCTGAAGTGCTGTCTGCGGTATGAAGACCTGACTTATACAGAACTTAAGGACAATCTGCCGACGCGTAATTCCATGGTGCGAACACCCAAGGGGGTTGGCCGGGTGATCGATGTGCAGATTTTGACGCAACTGGTTGTCGTGCAGGATGCCATGGGCGACCGACAAGCCTGGCCGGTCGAGGAGCTGCTTGCCTTGGATCAGACCGAGGAAAGCGAAACGCCGACTCCCTCCAAACGACGCGTCCATCCCCTTTACCAGGGCGACGATGGCGTCAAGGAAGTCGAGGACGATGCCCAACAAGAGCAAGAGCAGCAAGAAGCGAGTACGCTGGTTGAAGATCTGTTTGCAGACGAGGTTCCAACCAGCGATACAGAACCCCAAAGCGATTCAGACGCCCAGCAGCCGGACACCTCAGAGCAGCGTCCCAAAAACCGCAACGCCCTAAAACGCGGCGGCAAAAAAGGCCGCAGTAAACGTCCTTCCAACGTTACCGGCGATTCCTCTGTCACCCAGCACCAACCCAATCGACGCAGCAAAAATCGCCCCAAAAAACGACGCGGCGGGAAAAGAACCGCTAAAAACAATCGTCCCGATACGAGCGACAACACCAACGCCCAACAGCCCGGAGAATAAACGCCTATGTCACGTAAAATGCTTGTAACCTCCGCCCTGCCCTACGCCAATGGCCCTATCCATATCGGCCATCTGGTCGAATATCTCCAAACGGACATCTGGGTGCGATTCCAAAAGGCCTGTGGAAACACCTGTTACTATTTCTGTGCCGATGATACCCACGGCACGCCGGTCATGATTCGGGCCAAAAACGAGGGCACCATGCCGGAAGAATTAATCGCACGGGTGCATCGTGAACATGTACAGGATTTCAGCGATTTTCAAATCGCCTTTGACAATTACTACACCACCCACTCGGAGGAAAACCGTCAACTTAGCGAACGCATATATACTGGTGCCCTGAAGGCCGGTTCGATTGTTAAAAAAACCATCCAGCAGGCCTACGATGAACAGGAGCAGATGTGGCTGCCGGATCGCTATATCAAAGGCACCTGTCCCCGCTGCAGGGCCGAAAATCAGTACGGCGACTCGTGCGATGTGTGCGGGGCGCATTACCAGGCCACGGAACTGATCAATCCGGTCAGTGCCGTCAGCGGAAAACCTCCGATACTGAAGGAAAGCACGCACTACTTCTTTAAGCTCAGCGATTATGCCGATGCGCTGAAAAAACTGTTCGAGGCCGGCTATGTGCAGGAATCGGTCAAAAACAAACTGGACGAATGGTTTGCCACAGGCTTGAAGGACTGGGATATTTCGCGCGACGGACCCTATTTTGGATTTAAAATTCCCGGCGAAGAAAATAAGTATTTTTACGTCTGGCTCGATGCCCCGATCGGGTATATGGCCTCGTGCAAAAACTACTGCGACCGGCATGGCCTGGATTTTGAGCAGGTCTGGAACAGCGGTGAATACGAAATCTATCATTTTATCGGCAAGGACATTATGTATTTTCACGCGCTGTTTTGGCCGGCACTTCTCATGGCTGCCAAAATGCGTTGTCCCGATAAACTGTTTGTTCACGGCTTTCTGACTGTCAACGGCCAGAAGATGAGCAAGAGCAAAGGCACATTTATCACGGCTCGGACCTATTTAAACCATCTCGACCCGCAGTATCTGCGTTATTATTACGCAACCAAACTCAGCGGCGATGTGGGCGACATCGATTTGAACGTGAATGATTTCGTCAATCGGGTCAATGCCGATCTGGTGGGCAAACTGGCGAATCTGCCCAGCCGTTCCGGGCCGATGCTGACCAAACATCTCGACGGCAAACTCGGTCGCCCTGATGACTCCGCTGCGGATTTGCTTGAGGAACTGCGACACGCCAAACAGGCCATTGTCGAAAACTATGAAACCCTCAATTACGCCGCAGCACTTCGCCTGATTTGCACCTTGGCCGACAAGTGCAATAAATATGTCGAGGACCATCAGCCCTGGGCACTGATCAAAACCGATCCGGAAAAAACGCGAGCGGTGTTGACAGCGGTGCTGAATGCCGCCCGGCTGCTGACAATTTATCTTAAACCGGTGCTGCCGGCGTTTGCCGAAAAGATGGAGCGGTTTTTGAATATCCCGCCGCTGACCTTTGCGGACACTGAGACAACCCTCGAAAACCACGTGATCAACAACTTTGAACGCTTGATTGAACGAATGGACCAGAAAAAGGTAGATGCCATGATTGAAGACAGCAAACAGAACACACCCCCTGAGACGACAGACACCTCGGCCCCCTCGGAAGCAACGCTCGAAGAACCGCTGGCCGCGGAATGTACCATAGACGATTTTATGAAAGTGGATTTGCGTATCGCCAAGGTCGTCAAGGCCTCAGCAGTCGAGGGGGCCGACAAACTGCTCAGCCTCGAGCTGGATCTGGGCGGCCTAAAACGCCATGTGTTCGCAGGAATTTCTAAAGCCTATAAGCCTGAAGACCTCATCGGACGGCTGGTAGTGTGCGTGGCCAATCTCAAGCCGCGAAAGATGAAATTCGGGCTGTCCGAAGGCATGGTCTGTGCCGCAGGGGCTGGCGGAAGCGAGGTCTTTTTGATCAGTCCCGACCCGGGCGCCAAACCCGGCCAACGTGTCCATTAATCGGAGTTTCGACGGTAGAGCAGGATGCGTGCGATGAAACAGACCCTTGAAGAGATTGCGTATTCGGACGGTCGATACGATCCACGGGCGTTGAAGTTTGTGTTTGACGGGCTGGCCGCAACGATTGAAAAACTGCGGCAAACAGAAGGCGTCGAGCAACCCCGACATATTACCGGACAGGAACTGTCCTGGGGACTGGCGGACCTGGCGATGCAGCGATGGGGGCGCCTGGCGGCAATGGTGTTGGCTCAATGGGGCATACACGCCACGCGGGACTTCGGCGAGATTGTGTATCTGATGATTTCACAAGGCTGGATGACCTCGCAGGAGACCGACACCATCGACGACTTTAATCACGTCTTCGATTTCGATACAGTCTTTGAACAGGATTATCACATCGACATCCGCTAAGATCGTTGCAGGCAGGCCCAGCGAACCCCCCTGCATCCCGTTGTCAGATCTTTGAACATCAAAAAAGCCTCGGCGTAGTCAGGCCGAGGCTCACTATTTATACCCCATTTCTTGAAAAAATGGCAAGGGCTCCTTATCCGAGTTCAGGCACCGCCCCGGCCAGCACCTCATACTCACGGAAGGTGCTCTTGTCGCCGCTTTTAATAAGGTCGGCCAGACCCCTGATCTGGGCGGCGTTACGAATAATATACCGACGCGCCATCATCAGTTTACGTTGTGCCATGGGCACTTTTTTCGGCGTTGCCGCATCGCCGCTCTCAGCCGTGGCAGTCTCAAACGCCACCTTGCTGGAGGCTTGATCGCAGAACAAATAACCGTTAATCAAGGCAATGGCTATATCCACCAGCGGACGCCCGACCAAATCCATATAATCGACTCCCTGCTCTTTGACAAAGGCGATGCACTCTTTGAGCGTCTGGGTCCCTTCGGCCAGTATCGCCAGCAAATCCTTGACGCTCTCGGCGTACTCATGAGCGGCCAGCTCTTCCAGATATTTCTCGACCGTCCCGCCGCACACACCGCGAACTGCTGCAACAATCTGAAGTTGCGTGGTGCCTTCATAAATGGTCGTAATACGGGCATCGCGGGCCAGCCGTTCACTGGCGTAGTCGCGCATATAGCCGCTACCGCCTAGCACCTGAATTGCGTCATAGGTAACGGTATTGCACATTTCCGAGCAATAGTATTTGCTCATCGGCGTCAGCATCGCCGCAAGACGTTTAATTTTTCGAAGCGACTGCTTAGCCTCCTTAGCCACCGCCGGGTCGCTATCGGGATTTTCGGCAATTTTGTTGAGTCCCACCTCAAAATCCACCACCCGGCTGGTTTCATAAAGCAGCGCACGGCCGGCCTCAATCCGCATTTTCATATCAATAACCATATCGCGCACGGCCGGCAGTTTTTCAATGGGGCCGCCGAACTGCTCACGGCTGGCCGCATAATCACGAGCAATCCGCCAGGCCGCCTCGGCAATGCCCATCGACTGAGCGGCAATTCCAATACGGGCACCGTTCATCAGGCTCATCACATAGGTCACCAGGCCGCGCTGCCGTTCCCCGATCAACCGGCACGGCGTATTGTCAAAATACAGCTCACACGTCGGCGAGCCGTGGATGCCCAACTTGTCTTCCAAACGCCGCACCTTAACGGTCGGCCCGCGGTCACAAACAAACAGACTCAGCCCAAGCCCGCCGCTGCGATCCGGTTCCGAACGCGCCAGCACCAGCAGAACTTCACCGCAGCCGTTGGTGATAAACCGTTTGACACCATGCAAATACCAATTGCCGTCATCATCTTGAAATGCTCGCAGTTTAACCGCCTGCAAGTCCGAACCTGCGTCCGGCTCGGTCAGCACCATCGCTCCGGTGACCTTGCCGGAAGCAAAACTCGGCAGATATTGCTGTTTAATGTCCTCATCGGCAAAAAAATTGATCGTGTCGGCGATGCCCTGGAGTCCGAAGATGTTCATCAATGAGGCGTCAGCGCGCGAGACGATCTCAATGGCGATAGAGTAAATCAGATTCGGAAAGTTCAGCCCCCCGAATCGATGCGGCAGCGTAAAGCCCATCACATCGGCCTTGGCCAACGCGTTGAGCGACTCGGCAATCCCTTTGGGATAACTGACCGTGCCGTCGGGATTCAGGGTACAGCCCTCGCGATCAATGCTCTCGCTCCGCGGTGCGATAAAATCAGCACTGAGCTGCCCCAGCGCATCGAGTACCATATCGTAGTTGGTAATCGCTTCCTGTGCATCTTTGGGAGCGGTATCAAACCGACCGGCGTACTTAAATCCCTCTTCAGCATAGGCGGCAATGGGGGCCAAATCCAGATGCCTGAACAAAAACTGAATATCGTCGTTATCTCGATAAAAATTTCCCATAGTTCATTCCATTCTTCAAAAGTCCCTTTGCAGCACGTTTCGCCGAAGGCAAACGCCGCGCCGCGGTTTTATACTTTCTCCTTGATGGCCTTAATCATCATCGGAATGACCTGTGTCAGATCGCCGACGATTTTATAGTGCGCTATATTAAAGATCGGCGCATCGGGATCATTATTGATGGCAATAATCTTCTGGCTTTCGCTCATCCCGGCCTGATGCTGAATAGCCCCGCTGATACCGGCGGCAATATAAAGGATAGGCCGGACGGTTGTGCCGGTCTGACCGATTTGATGATCGCGATCAATAAAGCCCAAATCGACCGCCGCACGGGTCGCGCCCGGCGCCGCACCCAAACAATGCGCCAAATCCCAGATCAGTTTGAAATTTTCCTTGCTGCCGACACCCGCTCCACCGGCAACAATCACACGCGAGGCCTTCAGATTGACCTTGCGCTGCTGACGATGTTCGGCCAATATTTCAATAGCCAAATCCTCCAGCGAAAGATGGGCCGGTTCCTGAATCAGTTGGGCCTTTTTGTTGACATTCGGCGTCGGCATCGGCATAACGCCCTCACGGACGGTCGCCATCTGAGGCCAACGATCATAGTTAATAATGGTCGCGATAATATTGCCGCCGAAGGCCGGGCGAATCTGAAGCAGAAGATTCTCGAACACCTGGCCGGTTTTTTTAATTTCGTGATTGCCGATTTGCAAATCCGTACAGTCGGCGGTCAAGCCGGCCTTCATCGCACTGGCCACCCGCGGCGCCAGGTCCCGCCCGCACGGCGACGCGCCATACAGGACAATCTGGGGCTTGTGTTTTTCAATCAGCTCACAGATTATTTTGGCATAGGTATTGGTCTGATAATGCTCCAGCAGCGGATGTTCAACCAGATAGACCTTGTCGGCACCAAAATGCCCGAGCCGCTCGCTCTCACCGCCCACTTGACTGCCCAGCAAAACCGCCGCCAACGACACCTTGAGCGTGTCGGCCAATTCCCGCCCCTTGCTCAACAGTTCAAGAGAAACCTCTTCGAGGGTGCCGTTGTGCTGCTCGGCGAAGATCCAAACCTCTCCTTGTTTATTGACTTCTATCATCTTAATATCCTTGTCGTTTTGCCGTCTGTCTTTCACTCAAAACTCAAACTCAGGACCATCCCCTATCCAATGGTATGATCCTCAATTAATTCGTGAACCATCGCCTCAATTCCCTGTTGGGTCGGCTCGACCGCCTTGGACTCCTTGGCAGTCAGCACAACGCTCTGGATACGATGAACCTTGGTCGGAGAACCATCGCGTCCGCACCACCGCAAATCGGCCTCCAGATAATCCAAATCCCACTGATGAATCAGCAGCCCCTTGCTCTCCAGCGCGGCATAGACCGCCTCAACATCTATGGAAGGGGCATCCTTGGCCATCGCTTCGATTTCGATACGGCATTTGGCAGATTTGTATTTCATCAGCCGCAACGCCCGCGGCACACGCGGTTCGTTGGCGCTGTCCACCACGGTCAACAACGCAGGCAATGTTGTTTTCACTTCCTGCCAGCCATTGCCGAGGTTGCGACGAGCCACAAGCGTCTGACCATCCAGCTTCTGGATTTGTTCAACGTAAGTCAGCTGCGGCAAACCAAGTTTTTCAGCGGTTTGGGGGCCGACTTGGGCCGTATCACCGTCGATAGCCTGTCGGCCGCACAGGACAATGTCCGGCTCAAGCCTGCGTACCGCACAGCTTAGGATGTAGCTGGTCGCCAATGTGTCGCTGGCCGCACACCGTCGGTCGGTAATCAGCACCGCCCTGTCCGCTCCGCGATACAGCGCATCGCGCAAAATATCTGCCGCTGCGGGCAGCCCCATCGAAACCACGGTTACCGAGCCGCCGTGAGTATCCTTAATATCCAGCGCCATTTCCAGCGCATTGAGGTCCTCTGGGTTGAAAATCGCCGGCAAAGCCGCCCGATTGACCGTCCCGTCTTCATTCATTGCCTGGCCGGTAATCCGTTTGGTATCCGGCACCTGCTTGACCAATACGACACAATGATATCCCACGTAAAAGCCTCCATGTAGAGAATTTGAATCAATTCGCTCTGATAAAGCCCCGTAGTTTAGCCGGATTTACGGTCAAGTCAAACAAAAAAGACCGTGGGGATGCTCACAAAAATCTGCCTCCATCATACATTGTAGATATTTTAACCCCAGATACATGCGTATCGTTTCTTGTTTTAATCTGTCATAATGGCATAATGGGGAATTGATGTTTTTTTATTTAAGTGCTTTTTTCAAAAATGGTTATGGTTGCACCAAAAACGGCACGGGTTTTGCACACACCCTAAAAGACATTCATTTTGGGAAGAAAACTGTTAACGCAATTAAATAAATGATGGAAAGGATATAAAATGCGATTCGATAAATTTACCCTCAAAGCACAGGAAGCCATTGCAACAAGCCAACAGTTAGCAATGCGGCGATCGAACACGGTCGTTTCCCCGTTGCATTTGCTGGCCGCCCTGCTGGACGATCCAGAGGGCCTGGCCCCACTGATATTAAAGACCATCGGCACTAAGCCTGAGCGTATCAAAGACATTACGGAAAGCGAACTGAATCGGTTACCCACCGGCAAGGTCGGCGGACAAATAATGCCCGACAACGCCTACAGCCAGGTGCTTCTGGAGGCGCAAAACAAAGCCGACAAAATGGGCGATGAGTACTTAAGCGTCGAACATCTGCTCTGGGCGCTGGCCGAGGTCAGCAGTCCGGCCAAAGAGGTCCTCAGCGTCAATTCCATCACCCCGACTAATATTGAAAAGGCCGTTAGGCAAATTCGCGGCGACAGCAAAGTCACCGACGAAAATCCGGAGGCCAAATACAAAGCACTCGAACGCTACGGCATCGATTTGGTCGAGCTGGCACGAAAAAACAAACTCGACCCCGTGATCGGACGCGATGAGGAAATTCGCCGCTGCATGCAGGTACTTAACAGGCGCACCAAAAATAACCCCGTTCTGATTGGTGAGCCTGGTGTGGGAAAGACCGCCATTGTGGAAGGGCTTGCCCAACGGATCGTCGCCGGTGATGTCCCGGCCGGTCTAAAAGATAAGCGGGTCATCGCGCTGGATATGGGAGCGCTGATCGCCGGCACAAAATTCCGCGGCGAGTTTGAAGATCGTTTCAAAGCCGTGGTCAAAGAAGTCGTCAGTTCTGAGGGCCGAATCATTCTGTTTATTGACGAACTGCATACCATTGTCGGCGCCGGCAAAACCGAAGGCTCAGTCGATGCGGGCAATCTGCTCAAACCCTCACTGGCCCGCGGTGAGTTGCGGTGCATCGGCGCAACTACATTGGATGAATACCGCAAATATATCGAGAAAGATGCCGCCCTCGAACGTCGGTTCCAACCGGTAATGGTCGATCCGCCCAGTGTTACAGAGACTATCGCCATTTTGCGAGGACTGAAGGATCGCTACGAAGCCCACCACGGCGTACGCATCACCGATGCGGCCCTCGTAGCGGCTGCGACACTGTCGAATCGGTATATCACCGACCGTTTTCTGCCGGATAAAGCCATTGACCTCATCGACGAGGCCGCCTCAATGTTGCGGATTGAAAACGATTCACTCCCCGCGGAATTGGACAGTCTACGCCGTGAGATCATGCGGCTGGAAATTGAGCGAGAAGCGCTGAAAAAAGAAACCGACCCAGCCAGTCAAAAACAACTTGAAAAATGCATCAAACAACTTGAAGAGCTTAAGGCCCGCGACAAAGAGTTGACCGCCCGTTGGGAGTCCGAAAAGGTCGCCATCACACGCGTCAAAGAACTCAAGTCGCAAATCGCCGAAACACAAGCCCAATTTGAAGAGGCCCAGCGGCGCGGCAATCTGGAACTTGCAGCACGCTTGAAATACGAAACGCTGATCAATCTGGAAAAACAGCTCAAAGAAGCCGAAGAAGCCCTGGCCAAGACCAACGGCACGACAATGGTACACAATGAAGTAACCGAAGAGCATGTCGCACAGGTGGTCAGCAAGTGGACGGGCATCCCTGTTTCACGTCTGATGGCCGCCCAACGGGAACGTCTGATTCACATGGAAGATGAAATCCGCAAACGCGTCGTCGGGCAGGACGAAGCGGTCGCCGCAGTCTGCAACGCGGTACGCCGCAATCGTGCAGGCTTGGGCGACCCCAATCGGCCGATCGGGGTATTTCTGTTCCTCGGCCCGACCGGCGTCGGAAAAACCGAACTGGCCAAAGCGCTGGCGGAGTTTATGTTCAATGACCCCAACAGTCTGATTCGCATCGATATGAGCGAATTTATGGAACAGCATTCCGTCGCGCGTCTGATCGGCGCACCGCCCGGCTATGTCGGCTATGAAGAAGGCGGACGCCTTACCGAAGCGGTACGGCGGAAACCCTACTCGGTCATTCTGCTGGACGAAATAGAAAAAGCGCATCGCGATGTGTTTAATGTGCTGCTTCAGGTTTTTGATGATGGTCGGTTAACCGACGGCAAAGGGCGAACGGTGGACTTTAAGAACACCATTATTATCATGACCAGCAATTTTGCCAGTCAGCAAATTCAGGAACTGTCCGCCTCAAACGGCGCCGACTGGGAGATCGAGGCCCATGTCAAAGAAGCGCTGAAATCTTACTTCAAACCGGAGTTCCTGAATCGCATCGATGAGACAATTATTTTCCACGTGCTCAAACCGGAGCATTTGGAAAAAATCATCGATATCCAACTCGGCTATCTGGCCGACCGGCTGAAAGACCGGCACATCAACGTCATCTTTACCGATGCGGCCAAGCAACTGCTGATGAGTGAAGGATACGACCCGACCTATGGGGCACGCCCCCTCAAACGCGTCATTCAGCAGCGTATTGAAAACCCGCTGGCCACAGAACTATTGGCCGGAAAATACATCGAGGGCGACACCATCAAAGTGGACGCTGATGGACAAAATTTCATCTTCGAAAAGGGATAAACGCGGGAATCACTCCTATCGGGCTTTGGGAAGACCAAAGCCCTTTTTTTATGCAGCCAACATCTTGGCCTTTTGCCAATAAAAAAAGGTCTGCCAAAAAGCAGACCCTTCAATGTTAGGCTCGACCTCCGCTGGTGCCGTGCAGCTGCCTTTGAAAGTAACCCCGTAATTTCAAGTGGGTGACCGCAGCAGTCGTCCAAACGTCCTGTCACGCAGGCATGTTTGATCCGATACTGGGCTGGCCTCCCATGGGGACTTCATCGGTTCTTTCAAAAGTGGCTTCTGTCACGCACACCGCAGGGGTCAACCCACTGATTTCACTATATCATATTGTCGGCAAAAAATCAAGTCCCCCGCCAGTCAAATCCGCACTCCTTCCCCAAGTGGCCAAAATACAATCACTTATGGATTATTTTTTAGACCTCTTCTCAATTTTTCCTCACCGCCTTATGCGGTTCGAAGTTCAGCCTTTAACTGGTCAGCCAGCGTCCCGACCACGGCCTGCTGATAGCCGTCCACGATCTCATGACGCAGCGTCCCTTCCTCATCACGAAAACGCAGGGACAGGGTAATGCTTTTCTTTCCGTTTGGTATCGGCTTTCCTCGGTACAGCCCCTTAAACTCGATACTTTCCAACTCCGCAGGAGCAGCCTGACGGATCAGGCTGTCAATCTGTTCCCATCGCACCGACTCATCGACAATCAGCGACAAATCACGCACAATCGCCGGAAATCGCGGAATCGGTTTGGCGGTCGGAATCCGCCCGGCCATGCTCAGCAAGGTCTCTACATCCAGCTCAGCCGCACATACCGCCGTCCGCTCAAGGTCAAAAACTTTTGCGGTCTCTGGACTGACAAGACCGGCAATGCCCAATTCTTTCTCTCCAATAAACAAACGCGCCCCGGCCTGAGCCCATTTCAAATCCGCAGGTTTGACAATCAGCTGATCCGCCAGGCAAATTCGTCGCACCAACCCTTCGATAACACCGCGAAGCTCACGGAACTGCCCTTCCATCACCAACCCCAACCGCAGCCGTTCACAAGGCAACAAATCCGCCTTGTCCGACGGGATAAAGGTATCTGCCATCTCAAAGAACCGACAACCCGTATTGCCGACATTTGCATTGGACTGCAAGACCGACACAAGCGGCCCGATAAGGGTTTGCCGAAGCAGGTTGGTATGTTTTTGGCTGACATCCTGAACCGCCAGATGGGCCTCAGCGGCAGTGTCGCCAAACAACTCGGCAGTCCGCTTATCAATAAAGGACACCGTTACCGTCTCATAAAAGCCGCAGCCGTTCAAAAAGGCGGCGATTTTCCCAAGCGTTTTTTCTTTAAGGCCGGGACGAGACACCTCAATATGAATCTTCGGCTCCACGGGAATCTTGTCATATCCGTAACAGCGAGCAACCTCTTCAATCAAATCGGCCTCACGGTAAATATCGTGCCGCCAGGAAGGAACAGTACACACCACCAAATCCTCGGTTCGCCCTTCCGACAAAAATCCCAACGACGTTAAAATACCCATCACCTTGTCCTTGGGCACATCGATCCCCAGCACTTGTTTAACCCGTGAAATCCGCATTCCAACCGTCAGCGGCTCACGTTTGCCGGGAAAAACATCCACCATGCCTCTGGCGGCCTTTCCGCCGGCAAGCTGAACAATAAGCTGGGCGCAGCGTCGCGAAGCCCATTCAATGTTTTCGCGATCCACCTGCCGCTCAAAACGATACGACGCCTCCGAATTCAAGCCCAACCGGCGGGCGGTGCTGCGGATACAAACTGGCTCGAAATGCGCCTCCTCAAGCAGGATAGTCGTTGTGTTATCGGACACCTCGGTTTCAAGGCCGCCCATCACCCCGGCGATCGCAATAGGACGATGCTCGTCGGCAATCACCAACATCTGATCGTTCAACTCACAGACAGTGCCATCGATACTGACAATGCGTTCGCCATTCTTGGCTCGGCGGACAAGAATGGTCTTGCTCTTCACTTTGTCATAATCAAAGGCGTGAGGCGGTTGGCCATGTTCCATCATCGCATAATTGGTGGCATCAACGACATTATTAACACTGCGAAGCCCCACCGCCTCTAATCGTCGCCGCATCCACTGCGGCGAGGGCCCGACCGTAACCCCGGTAATCACGCGTGCCGTATATCGCCCGCACAATGCCGGCTCAACAATCCGCACATCGACAAATTCGCTGACATCCTGATCGGACTGCTCAACCTCGACCTTCGGCATCATTAACTCTTTGCCCAAGGCCGCCGCAAGCTCACGGGCAATGCCGATATGTCCCAGGCAGTCGCCGCGGTTACTTGTCAATTCCACATCAAGAACGGTATCTTTTCCAATGGTTTCAATGCCTTCTATCGGGAAACCGCGATCACTGAGAATGTCACCGATCTGCTCGGCCGACAGGTCAAACGCCACATAGTCCCGAAGCCAGTCCAACGAAATCTTCATAATGAAAGGCTCATCTTTTAAGTTAGCGACTTGAAATACCTATAAAAGCAGTAATCCTAACCGAGGACAGCGAAAATGTCAGCCCCAAATTTCAAAATTTGCAACATTTTAGCGCACCGCGAGGAAACAAAAACCGCCGATTTCCAGCCGGATTATTAAAGGGAAATTGCCGCCAAACCCGAAGCAAGGCAGAAAACGCAAAAAGACACTCCCGCCTCTCTTGATTTAGGATAGGGCAAATTCACGCTTGGCGTGCCGGCCGGGTTTATTCATGCCGCAACGCAATAATTGGATCCACACGCGCAGCATTAGCCGCCGGATACAAACCGAACACAATCCCCACCGCTATACTGATGATCAACGGCAAAAAGATGCTCAGCGGTGTCAAAACGGTGGGCATTCCGGAAAAGAACGTAATCAGTTTTGGCGTCAATACCCCCAGTATTATACCCACCAGACCGCCAATAGTGGACAGCACCACGGTCTCAATAAGAAATTGACTGATAATTTGCCGACGCTTGGCGCCGATGGCGCGACGGATACCAATCTCACGTGTTCGCTCGGTTACCGAAGCCAGCATAATGTTCATAATACCGATGCCGCCTACCAACAAACTGATTCCGGCAATAGAGCCCAGCACGATATTAAAGGTACGTTTGGTCGCCTCGGCCTGCCGCAATAGTGCCAAGGGAACGCTGATTTCATAATCCTGTTTGGGGTGGAAACGCTCCAACATCTGTTCAATCGCCTTGGCGGCCGGTTCGACGTGCTCAATGGCGTCAATCTGAACAATAATCTGATGAAGTTCCACCCGCTCACGAAGGAAAGAACCAGAGGAACGACGCGTATAAATATCCCCAAAATAATGCCGCGCCACGCTCAGGGGGATATAAACATCTACTTCCTGATCGGGTATCTGCATATTTCCAGCCTTTCCCGATTCGCTTTTGACAATACCAACCACCTCAAACGTATCGCTGCCGATGCGAATTTTCTGGCCGATAGTGCTTTGCGTAGCCAGTAACCGACGTGCACCAAATTCAGTCAGTACCGCCACCGGATTGAATTGCGCGTGGTCCTCCGGCCGCAATTCCCTGCCGGCGATAATTTCACGCGGAACCAGTTCAAACCACGTCTGCGTCGTACCGACAATTCGCAACTCCATCGCACGTGGCCCAAGACGGGACTCTTTTCGCAGCAACTTGACCGGGGCAATTTGCCGAATCATCGGAAACGTATCCCTCAAACGCGCATAATCATTGTACAGCAAACCGTAAATGCTTATCGCAGCGCGAACGGTTGAGGTTTGCTCCTCTTCAATAGGTTTAATAGAACTCAGAATAATGTTGTTGCTGCCCAGCTTGCGAATCTGCTCCATCGCCTCTTTACTGGCCCCTTCTCCCACAGACAACATCGCCACGACGCTTCCGACCCCAAAAACCACACCCAGCATGGTCAGAAACGACCGTAGCTTATGCAGCAGCAGATTCTCAATGCCCAGCGCTATATTTCTAACAATGCGGCTCTGTTTCATCTTAACTCTCTTCGATTCGATCCACCTGGCCGTCTTTCATATGCAGACGGCACCTCGCGTGAGCAGCAATATCTGGCTCGTGCGTAACCATAATGATGGTCTTGCCCTCCTCGTGCAATTCCTCCAGCAAACGCATAATCTGCTCGCCGGTCGCACTGTCCAGATTACCGGTCGGCTCATCGGCCAGCAGCAGATGAGGATCATTGGCCAGCGCACGGGCAATCGCCACTCGTTGCATCTGTCCACCGGACAGCTCAGTCGGTCGATGATTCAGCCGCTGCTCCAGCCCCACGCGACGACCCAGTTCAGCGGCTCGCTCTGCACTTTTTTCAGCATCCCACCCCAGATAATACAACGGAAGTTCAATGTTTCGTCTGACTGTCAGTTGCGGTATCAGATTAAAACTTTGAAAAATAAATCCAATATGCCGAAGACGACGTTCGCTCAGATTGTCATCATCAAGCGTACCGACATCCTGACCTTCAAGGACATATTGTCCGCTGGTCAGCCGGTCCAGGCAGCCAATAATATTCATCATCGTGCTTTTACCGGAACCGCTGGGCCCCATAATCGCCCAAAAGCTGCCTCGCTTGAACGACACGTTCACACCATCCAGAGCATGAACTTTCTCCGTGCCCATCTGATAAATCTTTCGGGCGTTGCGCAGGCTGACAATCTCGCCGTTTTGTATTGTCATGGTGTTGTCGTCTCCGCCGGACGTTGCGGCCTGCGTTGAGGCTGGCCGGCTTCACCCTCGCCTGCGCTGCGAGGCGTTTGACGCGGCCCGCCGTAGTTCTGCTCAAACCGCTGACGCATCTGTTGACGCTGTTCAGGCGTCATTTGCTCAAATTGACGACGCAGCTGCTCGCGCTGCTCTGGGGTTATCTCGGCACCATTGGGCATCTGGTTTGGACGCCGGCCCGGCTCTGGAGTCTCCTGCGTTGAAGCATTATCCGGCTCAGCACCCAACAGCTCCACTGTTTTGCCATTGTTATTGTTGAGTATAGTCTTGATGCGATCATTGATATTGTCCTTCTTTTCTGACGAAACGCCGTCTTTGGAACCATCCACCGCCCCTGCTTTCAGCGGCGGAGCCAGCAATACCTCTTCGCCTTCGGACAAACCCTCAAGAATATGAACCATCCGGTTGTTATCCAACCCGATTTTGATTTGGCGAGGCTCAATGGTTCGCCCATTGACAACATAAACCGTCGGCTTTCCATTGACTCGGATTACCGATTGAATAGGCACAAACAATGCATCGTCATGCTGCTCGACAATGATCTCCACATTGCAGCTCATCCCTGTACGCAGTGCCTCATCGTTATCTTCCAAATAGACTTCCGTATTATACACTTTCAAGTCTGGATTCATCCACATAGCCTGCGGGTCCGGCAGCGGCGCGATACTGGCCACCGCTCCGAGATATACTCGACCCGGCAGTGCGTCCACCGTGATAACGGCCGGCAAGTCGACGCTGATTTTTTCAAGATTCGCCTCGTGAATGCTCACCGTCGCCTTGGAATAGGCCGTGGTCGGCAGATAGATCAACTCTTCACGTTCGCGCACTTCGCGTCCTTCAATCAACGGCTCGATATTAAATCGACGCCCGCCGGTCATCGCGCTGGTGGCATAAATCACCGTCCCGTCGGTCGGGGCGTAAATCTTCGCATTTCGTATCTGAGTGTCGAGTTTCTCCAGCCGGTCTTTTTGACGCTTGTATTCCAAATCTTTGGCCTTCAAGTCCGCCTCGGCTTGAACCACATCGGCTCGTGCCTTACGCTTAACGCGTTCGAGCGTCATTTCAGCCTGTCGCACATCGCTTTCAAGCTGTGCCAATTGGCGTTTGTACGTAAACTCAGTCAGCAGTTTATAGTTGTTTTGCGCCAATTGCAGATCCAACTCTCTTTTTTTCGCGCTGAGTTCATCGGCCTGAAGCTCGGTTTGAGAAATAAACTTCTCCTCAAAAAGCCGGCGAGACCACCGAAGCTGTTCCTGAGCTCGGGTTAACTCTTCCTGGGCCAGGGTAATGTTGGCCTCGGCGCTCATCAACTCGTTGGGGTACTCGCCGTTGATGTATTGCTGAAGGTCTTCTTTGGCGAATTGGTAATCCAGTGTTGCCAAATCGACATCGCTTTGGGCCTGATTCCGCACCACCTCGAGATTCTCTTGGGCGGTAATAAAAGCCGCCTCGGCATTTTGAACACGAATTTCCTGATCCAGTCGCTCATCCACCAACGAACTGGCATCCAACTCCACCAGCAAGTCGCCTTTTTTAACCCGCGTCCCTTCCGGAATCAACCAAATGATCGTGGTTCGTCCTTCCACCTGACTTTGAAGAATGGTCATCTCGCGAGCCTGAATGGTCCCGGATTGAATCACGCTGATTGTCAGCGGGCCGCGTGCAACCCGAAAGGTGGCCTGCGTCGTCGTCGCCTCGGCTGTCGAGGCACTGTACCAAAACAACGCCCCTGCCGTCGCGATGATAATTAAACCAACCAACACCCATAATTTCTTATTTTTTAGCATAGGCCAAACTCTCCGGGTCTGCTTCCTGCCAAAGTCCACGTTCATCGATATTCAATATCCCCAAATCACGCTGCAATTCCAGCTCGGCAAGCCGATAACTCACCGCCGCCGCGGTGAGCGAATTTTGAGCCGCAAGCAGCGCGTCCTGGGCTTCCAGCAAGTCGCGCATCTGGGCGCGACCGGCCTCTAGAAACAAATTCACACTGCGGACACGTTTTTCAGCAATCATCACCGATTTAATCTGAATGTAAAGATTTTCACGCGTCTGACGCATGGATCGAATGGTATTTCGCAGCGCGAGTTTGATTTGGTCTTCCTGTCGCTGAACAGTACGAACGCTGCTTTCCAGCGAAATCAAACTGTTCCGGTAAGCGGCGCGCTCTGCGGTTCGTTCAAGCGGCAAATCCATCGTTAGCAACCCCGCAAACAACCCTTCGTCGAATCGCAATTGCGCATCATCACTCTGCGCGCTGCCAACCGAACTGCGTCTTGAGCCAAAGCTGGCCGAGCCGCCCAGTGTCAACTCCATTCCAAGCCAGTCCGCGGCCACAACTACTTTACGCTGGGCATCATAGACTTGTTCCACCGCTTTTCGAAAGTCCAGGCGATTGTCAAGAGCCACACGAGTTGCCACATCCACATCCAACTCCCACGGCCCGGCATCTTCCTGACTGGGTTCCTTTAGTTCTATCGGCGCATCAGCCGGCAGGGCCGGTTGGTCCTGCTGGGCCGCCTCTTCGGCCACAAAACGCTCACGAATCTGCTCCACAGGGGCTACAATTTTCGTCAGTTCGTTGGGGTCCAGCACAATTTTTGCATCAGGCGGCAGCCCAATAAGCATCTTAAAAGAATCCAGCGCCCCTTGATAATTCTCCATCGAACTGATCCATTGTTGGCGAGCCCGCAATTCGCTTTGGGCGGCCTGGTCCACTTCAATTTCCTGCAATCGGCCGGCATCGGCCAACCGTCGGCTTCGACGGGCTGAGGCGGTTACACTGCGATAATTTTCCCGCTGGTTCTTAACCTCATCCAAACTCCTCAGCACGCGCAGGTAACTGTCAGCCACATTAACAGCAAATTCCTTCTTAAACTGCTCAAAATCCCATAAGGCATAAATCACATTACGCTCTGCCTGGGTCAGATTCTCCGTAACGATATGACGTCCTGACCCAGCCATAAGCGGCACGGAAATCGAGGTATCTGCCGCCAACCCCAGCGAGGAGGCCCCGCCGCCGGTGAGTAAATTGGCCAAATCCACCGCCAGCCCCGCGGTCACTTGACCGCCTTCATAGAGATTCCGGGTTACGTCAAGCGTACCGCTTTGCACCGTTCCGCTGACGGTGTCGTCGCCGGTCGTATCGGCAGAGATATTGCTTTTAACCTGCCCCTGAAAAATATTTCGAAAAGTATTGCGTTCGACATCCAGCGACAAGGCACTTCGAAAGACGTCTTCTTTCTGCTGCTGATAGTCAAAACTGTTTTGCGCGCCAATTTGCAGTGCTTCCACCAGCGACAGCTGCAGTGCCTCGTCGGTAATGATTCGCTCAAAGGCCGCTTCGGGATCGTCTTTAACGGACATATACTCCTCATCCGGCCAATGCGGAATCACCTCCAAACGATCGCTGCCAAGCGAGGCCGGCCCGGAAATCACCAAATCCTGTTCTTCCAGCAGACGACGCCTGAGAATGGTACTCGGACGCTCAATGTCAATCGACCCTTCCCGGCCAATGCCTTCCTGGTATTTTTGAGAGATAATCTCCTGAACTGTTTGGTCCGCTATATGACGATGTTCAGCGGGACTCTTACAGCCCATATAAAACGTCACCGCCCCACTGATCGCCGCCCAGCCCAGCGAAACGCCTAATCGTCTGATGAAATTAACCAATTTATAAGTCCTATAATATCCGCTATATCAATAATTACAACTCTTCCACTTATCTTGTCTATGTAACTTGTCGATATTACCCCCCTTTGTGTTACACCAAAATTTAAAAAAAACGCATTTTCGCCACATTTTGCGGCATTTTCACAATCTCTATCGCAACAAATCAGGCCGTCTCCGACGGAGCCATTCGGGCAATTGCTCAGGCTTGACGTCACGCCAAAGGCCCCGGCGTTCTGCGATAGCCTGCTCCATCAATTCGACAAAAACCTCAAACCGACTGTGCGAAAAACGAAGATCCGCATAGCCGAAACCGTCGCGGATAAGATTTTCGTTCAACATCTCCCCCTTCGGCAAGATAAGATACGCCAAAAGCCGACCATACCGATCTCGTTCATCGGAAACAGCATCCAGCACGACCGTTACCACCTTCCCTTGCGCCAAATGCGCAGTATATTCGGTCGCTTCGGGACCAAAATACATCTTCCCCACTGTCGGGTGTTGGGTCTCAGGCGTATCGACCCCCAACAAACGAATACGGGTAAAAGGGCTGTCTCCGTCTGGTGCCTCGATATCTAATGTATCCCCATCAACAATATTGACAACATTAAATGCGTGTTGATGGTAGCGTTTCCGATCGGCACTGGCCCACGCGGCCACACGCACCGCCTGACGGACAGGTCCCAAAAAATGGCGGTCCAGCACTACCCCAAGAGGCAGGCCAATAAAGACAAACAACGCCCAGAGGGCGAACAATCGCCTTCGACTCATGGCCCTACGCAACGGTTTACGGCGTACCATCGTCCCGAATTTTCCGGCATCAGAGGAATAAGCCGACCTTACACGTGACGTTCAGCCGGAGGTTTGTCCAGCTCGAAGGCATCACAGACCGCGACCAAGGCCTTTTCGCCCTGCTCGATATCGACCAGACAGCTAATCCGAATCTCACTGGTGGTAATCGAGTCGATGTTGATTTGCTTTTCGGCCAGTGCCGAGAACATCTTTTCAGCCACGCCGTAATGCGACTGCATTCCGACACCGACAATAGACACCTCGGCCACATCTTCCCGCACAAGAACCGACTGGCAATGAACTTCGTTGCGAATGTCGGCGATTGCCTGACGGGCCACATCCAAATCAGACGTCGAGACGGTAAACGAGATGTTTGCTTTCTCGGGGCTGACCTCCGTTTGGATAATATCATTGACGCTGACCCGCTTGACAGCCAAATGGGTGAATATCTTGGCCGCACAGCCGGGTATATGGTCCACGCCGATGAGGGCAATCTTGGCCAGGTCTTTTTGAATCGTTGCGCCGGAGACCAATATATGTTCCATTTC
>JAAYQH010000240.1 GCA_012519365.1 Planctomycetota bacterium
AAGCCAGTTTCGGAATTCGTCGCCCCGCGGAACAACCTGAATCCTCGTTCCATCCGGTTGGGTCAACGTAAGAGGAGCCGGTCGAGCGGGAACCCCCCACGAGATACCGCACAAGAGGACCCCCATTACCAGCACCGCCAAGAACGTGTGTCTCATGACACCCTCCGCAATAAAAGTTCCGTTTTTCATGATTGCTTCATCCTGATAAGTAAAGGTTATTCCACGTTAAAAACAGCGGCCTGTACGCAAGGCGCAGCAGGCTTACACGTTCGATAATCCTTTACCTTATCGGATTGTACCACTTGTGAGTTTAGCTGTTTATGTAACAGAATCTTGCTGCTCTGTCAACCCCGCAAAAGATGCGACACCCACCCACTTTGTTAATTAGCATTTTATGGGACCTGGAAAACCCTTCGTCGTCATTCCATAAAACGTCCGATAGACTCTTCCATAATGGCATTATTATATAGAATTTTGTGGTAAAACCTAAAAAAAATCGTTTTTTCTTTCAAAAAAATTTGAATTTTTTGCGGCCTTACGTATAAAATACGAAATTTGTCGGCTTGCCGGGATGTCAATTTTTCCCTGCCAACCGCCCTTGTGCAAAACCCGATGGATACTGGTAGAGAACGTAAACTATGAAACTAATAGCACGGAAATCACACTTAAAAGGGACTGTCTCGATTCCCGGCTCCAAATCGCATACGATTCGTGCGGTGGCGATCGCCTCTTTGGCCGAGGGCAAAAGCCTCATTCGCCGGCCGTTAATTTCCAGCGATACGCTCAGTGCTGTGGACTGTTATCGCGCCCTCGGGGCACAGATTGACACCTCCAGTACCACTGTCTGGACGGTTATCGGAACCGGCGGACACATTGACAGCCACAATCAGATTATTGACGTCGGAAATTCGGGAACCACCCTCCGGCTTGCGCTTGGCTCGGCTTCTCTGGGCAAACCGGACGGCACGCTTACCTTTACCGGCGATGCCCAACTTCAAAGCCGCCTGCTCAGCGATCTCATCCAGTCCCTCAATGATCTGGGCGCCAATGTCAGATCGCTGAGCAACAACGGCTGTGCCCCCGTTGCGGTTTCTGGACAGCTCAAAGGCGGGCAAACCTCCATTGCGTGTTTTACAAGCCAATATCTATCCAGTTTACTGCTGGCTTGTCCGCTGGCACCGGGCAACAGTTTTATCGAAGTGACCCTGCTCAATGAGCCGGATTATGTGCGAATGACGCTCGACTGGCTCGACAAACAAGACATCTGGTATGAGAACAATAAGTTAAAAACCCTCTTTATCCTCGGCGACCAACACTATAGACCCTTTGACGAGACCATCGGGGCCGATTTTTCCAGTGCGACCTTCTTTTTGTGTGCCGCTGCCCTGTCCGGTCAAGAGGTCCTGATCGAAGGATTGGACTTTCTCGACAGTCAGCCGGACAAAGCGGTTGTGGACTATCTGCGAGCGATGGGCGTCTGTATTCAAGAGGAAAAAACCGGCGTCCTTGTCCGCCAGTCCGCTCTCAAGGGCATCGACATTGATATGAACCGCACACCTGACGCCCTGCCGGCAATGGCGGTAACCGCAGCGTTTGCCGAGGGAACCACGCGGCTGCTAAATGTGCCTCAGGCCCGAAAAAAAGAAACAGACCGCATCGCCTGTATGGCCGCAGAATTGAAGACGCTCGGCGCTGATGTTGAAGAATTGCCCGACGGGCTGGTCATTCACGGCGGCGCGAAGCTGACCGGTCGGCCTGTTCACGGCCACAGCGATCATCGCATCGTGATGGCACTGGCGGTGGCCGGACTGGCACTGGACGAGCCGGTGGAAATCGACACCGCCGAGGTGATGAATGTTACGTTTCCCAACTTTGTCGATTTGATGAAAACCCTCAACGCGGAGATGAACCTTCAATAACGCTGCAGCGTACTGCCTTTATCGAAACAGGCAGACCGGCCGGGTTTCGATTTTTTTATGGCCTGATTGTGAAACATGGACTCCTGAAGAAGGAAACACGGAGAATGACAAAACCGCTGAATTTTGAAACAAATCGACGGCATTTTGAATTGCCTGAACAGATTGAAGCCATTCTAAATCGCTGTCGCTCGTGCGAATATCCAAAGACTCGACAGGACCTTATCAAGCTGGCAATGGGCAGCACCGATGAGGATACCTTCGAGGTGGCTTATGAGGTGCCCGGCAAAGGCCTTGTTACCGAGGCGACGGTTACCCGATGCAAAAACGGGCTGGCGGTCAATTACCCGGACCCTTATATGCGACGGCGCGACCCCGATTGCATGGTGGTTGCCGACACCGGCGAAACCGACAAATTGCGTTTTGACGACCGTTTCGGCTGTTCCTTTGAGACGCTGCGAAACGATACGTTTGAGTGGCTGATCTCTCAGCAGTTGGTGGTAACGCTGTTTACGATCGGCGCCTTTGAGGCCGAGTCGGGCCAGGGAGCAATGCTGATAGCGCCCAAAAATGCGGGGTTTTTCTCGGCGGGCCTGGCGGATTTGCAGGGGATGGTTCCACCGGACAGCGT
>JAAYQH010000241.1 GCA_012519365.1 Planctomycetota bacterium
AACGATAGAATCAGCGATTTGGTTTCGGTTCAACGCATAATATCGAAGGGTCCCCTCGGCCCGATCAAACCAGCCGCTACTGTTCTCATAACGCTGACAATAGCGCTCGGTTGCGGCCAGCTGCAGCATCCACAGCAAATCGTCGCCGTGCGGCGTTTCCTTGCCGCTGATCTTTTGGGCCGCAAAGGAGCAGGCCAAGTCCATTCGCCCTGTCTCATAATGGCGATTAAACACCGCCAGATTCTCCCGCGACGTATTGCACCCGATCGCAGCACACGCCATCCCCACAGAGAATACGACCCCCTGGATGGACCTGAATTGTTTCAACGTAAGACGGATCCTATTGACACCTAAACACTCAAACAAAACCGCAAGAGGGTTGAATTGCGCGCTCTAATCGCTGACTCTAAACTCAAATTCTAAACCCAAAATGCATAATATCAAAACTTTATTTCCAACTGCCCGCAAGAGCAGTACCCCAAGAAGCGGCCGGTTATGCAACCAGATAAAAAGAGGTCAAGCCTGCCGTAAAACGTAATCTACAGGCTAAATTTGATACACAAATAAAATAAAGGTCGGCCTACTCGGTTTCGTAAATCAGGTCAATGCCTTTTTCGGCGCAGAGGGCCGCCCAGGCCTCGCCGGGATAGACGTTGGTGACAATAGCGTCCAGATCGTCCAGGTCGGCAATTTTGTAGAGGGCAGGCTTGTCAAATTTGCTGCGATCACCGACAAATATGATCCGCGAGGCGTGCCGCAGCACCGTTTTAGTAAAACTGACCGTCGCCACGTCGGCGCCACTGATGCCCGATTCGATGGAAATGTCGTCGGCGCCGGTAAATGCGGTATATCCGGAAAGTTGAGACACGGCCATTTCGGCGCCCGGGCCGATCATATCCATCCGTTCCTGGCGGTACTGGCCGCCAAGGATGATGATTTTGTGCTGGACTTGTTCATACAGGCGGCTCATCAGGTGCAGAGAGTTAACAATCACGGTCAGGTCTTTTTTGTGAGTCAGATACGGGATGATTTCATAACAGGTCGAGCCGGCTTCAAGATAGACATTGTCACCGTCGTGAATTAAATCCGCCGCCAGCCGTCCGATAATCCGTTTGGCGGCCAGATTGCGTGTTTGTCGATACCGCACAGAGACATTCATTTCCGAGGCCCCCGGTACCGCACCGCCGTAGGTCTTTTTGAGCAGGCCGTTTTTCTCCAATTGGGTCAAATCCCGCCGGATGGTAACTTCCGTAACTCCCAGTTCCCGTGCAAGTTCTGTCACCCGTACCCGCCCTTTGGAACGGATATAGTCCAAAATTGTCTGATGCCGTTGCTGCGATAAAAGACCCATTGCCTAATCTCCGCGCTATTATAAAATAATCGGATAAAAATAATCGGAACCCGAGGCCACCTGTGTGACATAGTAACGAAAACAGAAGGCCACTGCAAACAAAAAAAGTTCGATTGTTTTCGTTTGTTTACTATTGTGATTATAAATTGTATTTTTCAGTATCGTTTTGGTTTGATTTTTGAGTTTTTCAACGCTACATTGGGACTTGATTGATCGTTTTCGGCTTATGCGCGATACTATCGTAAACCCAAAAAGCAATCGAGACCCTTAATTGCCGACAGGCAGGAGTTTGAATATGGCCTTTTCACTTGAAGATCGCCGAGAGAAACCAACCCCGAAAATCAACGATTTGATCCGTCAAAAACTAATCACCAAAGAGCAGGCCCTGGACTGGCTTCGCAGTATTTATGAGATACGCTTTTTTGAAGACAAAGTCTATGATTTGCTGGGACAAAACATCATTAAGGGTGCCTCGCATTTATACGCCGGGCAAGAGGCGGTAGCAGTTGGAGCGTGTGCGGCCATCACCAAAGGCGACGTTATCGGCTCGACCCATCGCGGCCATGGACATTGCGGCGCAATCGGCAACAAATACGCCCAGACGGAAGACGAACGGCAAATGCACTGGAACCGAATGATGGCCGAACTGATGGGCAAGGAAACCGGCTATTGCAAGGGGCGCGGCGGCTCGATGCACATTGCCGATGTCAAACACGGCAATCTTGGTTCGACCGGCATTGTCGGGGGTAATATCCCCCCTGCTGTCGGTGCGGCATATGCCGAAAAGTACAAAAAAAGCGGCGCTGTGGTGCTGTCGTTTTTCGGTGACGGTGCGACCAACACCGGCGCCTTTCATGAGGCGATGAATATGGCCTCGGTCCTGGATGTCCCGCTGGTGGCCATCATTGAAAACAATCTTTACGGCATGAGCGTGCCGTTTTCGGGCAGCCCCGTGGAAGGAGCCGGGTGTGCGGCCAATATCGAAAATGCCGCCGAGCGGGCGGCGGCCTACGGCGTGCCGGCAATGATCGTTGACGGACAAGATGCGGTGGCGGTCTTTTTAGCAGTCAACGATGCCGTCGAACACGCCCGCGCTCATAACGAGATGACGATAATCGAATGCAAAACCTATCGCTGGTACGGCCACAGCCGTTCAGACCCGCGGGTCTATCGCACCAAAGAAGAGGAAAAAGCCTGGAAAGAACGCGACCCAATTGTGGTCTTGAGCAATAAACTGCTGGACGAGAAACTGGCCTCACAGGAGGAATTGGACGCGATTCGCGCCCGTGCCGAAAAGACCATCGAGCAGGCGACCCAATTCGCGATGGACAGCCCCTGGCCCAGGCCGGAAGAATTGAGCAAGGATGTCTACGTTGAAGAATCGTACCCGGCAGACGTACTCGCCAAAGACAAAGACAACGCCAAAAAAGCCATGGTCGCAACGCGCGCCTATGAATCGCTGCTAAAAACCCTTGAGGGTAAAACCAAAAAAGAAATTGCCGACAAGGCTAAAGAACGCATCAAGTCCGAATACGGCATGACCGTTTTGGCAATGAAAGATGCCATCGTCCAAGCCCAGGCCGAGGAAATGCGGCGCGACCCGAATGTCTATATTGAAGGCGAGGATGTCGGCATTTACGGCGGGGCCTACGGCGCGACAAAAGGCCTGCTGGAGGAATTCGGCAAAGAACGCGTCATTGATACGCCCATTTCCGAAGCGGCGATTGTCGGGGCCGCGGTGGGAGCGGCACTGCGAGGACTGCGGCCGATCGCCGAAATTATGTACGTCGATTTTATGCCGATTTGTCTGGATCAACTGATGCACAACGGGGCGTTTAATCGCTATATGTTCGGCGGGCATGCCAACGTGCCGATGGTTGTGCGAACCGAAGGCGGTGTCGGACGCTGTATCGCCGCGCACCACTCCAAATCGCTGGAGCCGTGGCTGGTCAACGTGCCCGGTCTGAGCGTGGTGATGCCCTCGACGCCGTATGACGCCAAGGGGCTGCTCAAGGCCGCGATTCGCAGCGATAACCCTGTGGTCTTTATCGAACACAAAGCCACTTACGGCCAGATGGGGGCCGCCCCGCTTGACGATTATATTATCCCGCTGGGCGCAGCCGATGTCAAACGTGAAGGCAGCGACGTCACGCTGGTCAGTTACAGCCGGCAGGTGATGTTCTGTTTGGCCGCAGCCGAAGAACTGGCCGCTCAGCACGGCATCAACGCCGAAGTGATCGATCTGCGAACCATCAAGCCGATGGACATCAAGACCGTGGCCGAGTCAGTCCGCAAAACCGGTCGGCTGGTGACCGTGGCCGAGAGCTTCTGCATGTGCGGCACCGGCCCGGAGATCGTTCGACAGTTGTTCGGCTATACCTTTGAAAACGGACGAACCGGCTTTGACTATCTGGACGCGGCGCCGGTGATGATGGCCGCAGCGGATGTCCCGCCGCCAATGAGCGAGCCGCTGGAAAACGCCAGCATCCCCACGCCGGATAAAATTGTTGCAGCGGTCAGAGCATTGCTGTAAAAAACGATGGATCTCTTTCGATAAAGGATCCCTAAACCGAACCCACGATAAACGGGAGTACTGAACCGATGGCAAGGGAAGTCAAACTGCCCAAACTCGGCCAGACGATGGAAGAAGGTACCATTGTCAATACACTGGTAAAAATCGGCGATAAAGTCAGCCGAGGCGATGTACTGTTTGAGGTCGAAACCGACAAGGCAACGCTCGAAGTGGAATCGCCCGCCGATGGTTTTGTCAAAGCCATTTTAGTGGAAAACGGCGAAACCCTGCCGGTCAATACGCCGATTTTGATTTTGGGCGAGGAAAACGAAACCGTCGAGATTGAGACGCGTCCCTCAGGAAAACCGGCAGCTGCGCCTGCCAAACCCGACGCGGGCAAATCGGCGGCAAAAGTGCACACGCCGCCGCCGTCCGAGGCCGCCGAAACACCCGGCCCGACAACGCGTGTGGTGCGTATGCCCAAGTTGGGGCAAACAATGGAAGAAGGAACGATTGTCACTATACTGGTCCAGGTGGGCGATGAGGTCAAAAAGTCCGATGTGCTGTTTGAGGTCGAAACCGACAAGGCCACGCTTGAGGTCGAATCGCCTGCCGATGGCTGCGTGAAGGCCATTTTGATCGATGTCGGCCAGACCGTTCCGGTTAACGAACCGCTGTTGGTGCTGGCCGATCGCGACGAGCAGGTGCCGCAACGTTTTATCACGGCCTTGGTGCATGAAGGCACTGCGCCTGCCGAGACGGTGCCCGAACATGTCACCGCCGAAGAACACGCCGCCGCAGCGCCGGAAACCATGCCATCCTCGCCGCCGCCCAAACCGACTGCCCCAATGGAGCCTGCCGAAAGACTCTTTGCCACGCCGCGTGCAAAACTGATTGCGCAGGAATTGGGCATTGACCTTCGAGGCGTAACACCGGCCAACGCGATTCGGATTGTCGAGGCCGATGTGCGCCGCGCCGCCCAGTCGGCTCAAAAGGCGGCCCCCCCCGTCACCGCTGCCCAATACACCCTCGGCCAAAAGATACCGCTCAATCGGCTCCAACGCATCGTGGCTGAAAAAATGCTCTGGTCCAAACAGAACATCCCGTGTTTTTATCTGAATATCCGTGCCGACGTAACGGAGCTGGTCGCGCTTCGCGCCAAATTGAACAAAACCGCCCCCGTCAAACTGTCCTTTAATGATTTTATCCTCCGGGCGCTGGCCATTGGGATGCAGCATTATCCGATTATGACCGGCCAACTGGACGGGGATTTTATTCGGCTGGCAGCCTCATTGGATTTTGGGCTGGCGATTTCGACCGAACAGGGACTGGTAGCCCCGATTGTTCGCAACTGCGGGACCAAGAGCGTCTATGACATTGCTGCATACTGCAAAGAGTTGATCGAACGCACCCGCAGCGGAAAACTTTCACTGGACGACCTGGAAGGCGGCTGCATCACCGTCAGCAATCTCGGCGGGTTCGGTATTGAATCGTTCATCCCCATCGTAGTGCCGGGCCAGACGAGCATTCTCGGTGTCGGAGCCATTATCGATACGGTAGTGCCTTCGGACGGCAATTTGCTTGTACGCAAACTGATGACCCTGACCCTGTCGGTCAATCACAAAGTCGTCAATGGCGCCGAGGCGGCTCAATTCCTCGACTTTGTCAAGAAACAGCTTGAACACCCCGATACACTTCTGGATTGAACCAGGCGCATCAAAAAGCGACGGCAAGAAGAGCACATGCCGTCGCTTTTGGCTGCTGGGAGTATTGCCAGATCAGAACTTAAACGTAAAGTCCACTGTCACAACATCGTAATCTTTTGTGACATTATTGCGGGTCCGCTTGGCGGGCATATACGACACACCAAATTGTGTATTTTTGGCCACTTGATAGGCAGCGCTGATTTTATGTCCCCGAATATTGGTACCACCGCCGGCAAGGGTCGCCTCAGCCAGTACGCCCAACAGTGCATCGGCTTCCACATCGCGATAGTTATACGACAGCGACCAGGTTCCCGGCGTGGTGGTCTTGCCCAGACTCACGCCGACCAGATAGGCGGTATCCTCGCCGGCTGCGGCAGTGTTGCACATATAATCGCCGAAAAACTGCAGCGGCAGCGGCCCGGCCGACAATCCGATTTCGGCAAACCCCTGTACCAAATCAAAATCGCTGATATAACGTCCGTCGGTACTGGACCGGTTGCCATAAAATTCCGTGCTGTCGCTTCCCAAACCGGTCTGGCCTTTGACATTGCCGTAATTGTAGTAGCCGGCGCCCACGGTCAGGCGCGTCTTGGCCTGCTCGTCCAGCATCAGCGTTGTTCCGCTCTGGATGCCCCACAAACTGGTATCGGCATCGGTTTTGCGTTCGCGGACATAAAAGCCGCCGGCCGAACCGAACACTTTGACCGATTTGGCCAAGTCCGTTTGATACGACACGGCGATACCTTCCGGCGTAACGTCATTGTCAAACATCAAATCGCTGTTGCCGACGCGATAGTAGGGGTTTTTGATTTTACCCCCCAGCACATTCAGCCCTGTTGCCGCGGCGGGATGATAATCAAAGTAGGCCAAATCCAACCAGATATTCTTGCTGGCAAAGGCATTGCCTAAATCCTGATTGTTGGAGGTCGGCGAGCCTTCCTTAAGCGGCTCGGCGGCATTGCCGCTGGCCAGACGAAAACCATAATCGACTTCCTCATTGACCTTGCCGGTTAGACCGATGCGGGTCTGAATACGATGACGATTGCGGTCGTCCGATTTTGTCGCATCGTCCGCCCATTCGTGCCGATACCGAAAATCTCCATAAAGGGTGATATTGCTGACCCACTCCGGAATCGCCGGCTGCTGGGCCATTCGGGTTTGCACGGCTCGATCGACGGCCTCAGCAATCGCGTGTTCATCGGCCGAGGAGGGTTCAGGTGAGGCAGCCGCCTGACTCTTCAGCGCAGCCAATTCCGCCTGCATCGCCGCCAATTGCGCCTCCAGCCGAGCGATCCGCTCTTCCTGGGTGTCGGCCGAGAGCACAGGCACAACCCCCATCATCGCTGCCGCCGCCACGGCGGTTATCCATCGCTTGCCTTTGTTCATCGTTTGTCCTTTCCACTCTTTTCCTGTTTTCCATTCTGTCCGGTGCTGACTATTCCTCAAGATCGCCGCCACGGGGTCAGGGCAAGGAATTAAAACATTCCCTTACCCGTTAAAATCCATAAAATCCTGCTCTTGAGAACTGTTCTTTGCAACAGCAGCCGGGCCGATCCGACCGGTTTTACCGGTGCCTTCGGCGATGTCGTGAAAGACCCGATCATTCAATCCGAGCCGCGCCGAGTTGTGTTCAGAGGCCCTCGCTCGCGGCCCGGCTTGATGGCTTTGAGCAGCCGCCGCCCCCTCAACCAGAGACACCAATTGCTCCACAATAGCATTCAGGGCCTCGGCCTGAGCGTTCAGTTCTTCGCTGGCGCTGGCGGATTCTTCCGCATTGGCGGCATTCTGTTGAGTAACCTTGTCCATTTGCGCGACAGCGGTGTTGATCTGATCGATACCCTGAGCCTGTTCCGAACTGGCCGCGGCAATCTCATTGATGAGCTGGGCCACTTTATCGGCGTTTTCGATGGTTTCTTTGAGCGCCTCAGAGACGCGCTGAGTGATTTGGACACCGTTATTGGCGTTGGCGACGGATTCTTCAATCATATGCGTCGTGTCTTTGGCCGCCTCCGCCGAACGCATCGCCAGATTCCGCACCTCCTCGGCCACCACGGCAAACCCCTTGCCCGCCTCGCCGGCCCGGGCCGCCTCCACCGCCGCGTTCAGCGCCAGCAGATTCGTCTGGAAGGCGATATCGTCGATCACGCGGATAATCTTGGCCGTCTGGTCAGAAGAAGACTTGATATCGCTGATCGCTCGGGACATCTCCTCGGTAGCCTGTGCCATCTGGCTGACAGCTTCTTTGGCCACGACCATCAAGTGCGAGGCCTCTTGGGCATTGTCGGCATTTTGTCCGGTCATGGAGCTCATTTCTTCAAGACTCGAGGACGTTTCCTCCAGGCCGGCCGCCTGCTCGGTCGCCCCTTCGGCAAGCGACTGGGAGGCCGCTGAAATCTGATTCGAGGCACTGACCACCTGCTCGGAGCCGTTGAACAATTCCCGAATAATGTGGCTCAGGGTAGCGACCAACCGTCGAATCCGCCACAATGCAATGCCCAATGCCACGGCCAAAATGCCCGCCGAGCCCATCAGCGTCATCACATTGGCCCGACTCATACTTGTGTTCAGTGCGGTCGCTTCGGTTTGGGCGGTTTGTGCCATCGCGGCCATCGAAGCCATTTGATTCTCAATGCGGCTTTCCATCTGTTCAGTCAAGGTGTTGATGGTGTTGCGCATCTGAGAAAACGCCTGAAAACTCGCTTGCGCTTCGGTCTGTCGGGCCAGAATACGCCCTATATTGGCGTCGTTGATGGCAGCGATCTGTCGGCACTGGGCGTCCCATTGCTTGAAGGTCTCGAGGAATTCAGCATATTGGGTTTTCATGGCCTCATCAAAATGAGCCGAGGCCTGTTTGGTACGTTCTAAAACCTGGCTCAATTCGTTGCCGTATGTGGCCACCAACGCGTCAAATTGCTGGCGATCGGTTTCTGTCGTAAACGCAAGCATCGCCACCAGCCCCTGATAGGCGTCTCGATCGGCATTGAGCAGCAATTCAATGCTTTCATATAATGCCAGCAGACGGCTCTTGTCTTCGCTGTCGGCCAGGGATTCAATTTCCTGCTCGATCAGGCCTACGACTTCATCCAGTTGCTGACGCATCACGGCGAAGGTCTCCACACTCTGGCTGCGCAGCGCATCACGACGGGACAGCTCTTTGGCCAGTGTCAAGGAAGTCTGCATCACGGCCTCTGTGGCGCGTTTCCAGTCCTCGTAGTATCGTTGAAAGGCCGCCAGGGTCTGCTGGTTTTTGTCGTCAAAATTGGCTGCTGCCAACTGCATTCGTTCTGCCACCTGCTTCAATTCCGTCGAATGAGTCTCGATCAGTTCAGCAACTTGCCGCTCATCCTGTGCCGAGAGCACCTGCATCTCGGCCAAATAGCCCTGATGAGCATCTCGATCGGCATTAAGCAGAAATTCGATGCTGTTATTCAGCTCATCCATCTGCGGCACTTCCTCCATGATAACCGGCAGCAAGTTTTGCCCGACAGTCTGCTCAACAACACCGGAAATATGCCGCAGCATAAACCCATTGCCGGCGGTAATTATCACAAGCCCGACAAGCGGTATCGTAACCAACGTTAAAATTTGTTTTTTAATGGTCATGCTTGACTCTCCTAAAATGAACGAAACATCTTTTTTCGTTTTATACCGTCACAGGGTCAGGGATTGACAACGCCGGGTATCCAATGAGTTGTCGATCTGAGGCCGTTCTTTGCTCCGCAAGGCTGCAAAGACGTTTGTTTGTCAAGACAGTCGGCGATTTCCGGGGCCAAACGAAAACCGACGTTGATAACACGGGAAAAATCCGGATCCAGCACATCGTGGATGTTGTGTGCCTCGAGAAATTCGCGCGAAAGCGACGCAGCCGTATCAAAACGGCCATCGGCGATGCGTTCCCGCATCCATTTCAAAACATGATCTTCGGTAATCATAAGCGGTTCCTTTCTATTGATTTGTACTTGATTCGGCAAGAGCGAAGAGGACCTTAACCAAAGGTTCCATTTTTTGCAGCCGTACCTCCATTGATTGTCTTTTGTCGCAAGGAAACCTTGTGATTTGCAATACCGCCGCCATCATTTCGGCACACCAAAACAAAACCGATCGGCAACCGATAGCAACCCGCAAAAAGACACCAAAAAGGGGATACAAGACCTGTTGGCCTCATATCCCCATGACGTCCTGTTAGGATGGGAAGGATTACACGCTAAAGTCCGAAAAATCGTCATCCAGCGGCAGGCTCTTGCCGGCCGTCGTCGTGGAGGCGGCCTTGCCGCCGGCTGACCGAGACGCTGTCTTTGGGCCTGCAGCAATATGGTGGAACGTCTGATCGCCTAAGCCCAGTGCCTTGTGAGAGCCGCTCCCGGCGGCTCGACGCGGCGATTTGCCACGGCCATGCAGCCGTCCGCCGGAAGCGCCTTGTACCAGCGCCACCAACTCCTCAACGATGCCCTGCATCGCTTCGGCTTGGGCACTGAGTTCCTCACTGGCGCTGGCGGATTCTTCGGCGTTGGCGGCATTCTGCTGGGTCACTTTGTCCATCTGCGCCACGGCCGTGTTGACCTGGTCGATACCCTGAGCCTGCTCGGCACTGGCCGCAGCAATCTCACCGACCAGATCGGTCGTCTTGGCAATCCCGTCAACAATCTCGCCGAGCGCCTTGCTGACTTCTCCCGAAATCGCCACGCCGTTCTTGGTATTCTTGACCGATTCCTCAATCATATTCGCCGTGTTCTTGGCCGCTTCGGCCGAGCGCATCGCCAGATTCCGCACCTCCTCGGCCACCACGGCAAACCCCTTGCCCGCCTCGCCGGCCCGGGCCGCCTCCACCGCCGCGTTCAGCGCCAGCAGATTCGTCTGAAACGCGATCTCGTCGATGACCTTAATGATCTTGGCGGTTTCGTCGGAGGATTTTTGAATGTCGTCAATCGCCCGACTCATCCGCTGCATCGACTCGGCACCGCCCTGAGCGGCCTTACGCGCTTCGCCGGCCAAAACGCTGGCCTGTTGAGCGTTATCGGCGTTCTGCTTGGTCATACTGCTCATTTCCTCAAGCGACGAACTGGTCTCCTCCAGACCCGCCGCCTGTTCAGTCGCCCCCTCGGCCAGCGACTGTGAGGCCGACGACACCTGACCGGAGGCCGATGCAACCTGCTGGGCACCTTCCGTCAGACCGGCAATAATGCGATTGATCGGCTTGGTAATCGCACGGGTGATGACAATGCCCAGTGCGATCGCCAGCGCAACACCGATGATCGTGGCGGTAACACACAGTATCTCAATAAAGACGGCCTGGCTTTGAGCTCTTTCCACTTCTGTGGCGGCTACTTCATGGTTGATATCAACTATCTTGGCGAGCAATTCCGTTGCTTCCTCTTGGCGAAGCCTCACCGGCCCCATAATCTGCTGCTGCACGGCAACCATGCTATCGCTGGCATTATTGACAATTGCAAGTATCGTATCAAATGAGCCAAATACCTCTTGCATAGCCGGCATCATCTCATTTTGAAAGACTTGTCGAGCTTGCTCTTGATTGTCGTTTTGAACCAATGTTTTGATCTGACCGACGGCCTCATGAAAACGTTGGTGTGGCGCGGCAAAAACACGCAACGCCGCGGCCAATTCCGAGTTCGTGGTTTGGAAGGTCGGGAAATAGCGTCCCGTATTACAGGCAGCATGATCGTCGCCGCCCTGAAAGGTTGCAGAAGAATCGTCCAGAAGCTGCCGTATCTTGTTAACCAGAATATAGTGATCTTTGGTATATTGTTCCAATCGGCGGGCAAGATCTATCGGATCCTGAATACCGATCTGATCA
>JAAYQH010000242.1 GCA_012519365.1 Planctomycetota bacterium
CATTGGAGACCACCGCATAGACAATCATCACGTTGCTGGGGGGAATCAGCAGGCCGGTCGTCGCGGCGGTGGTCGTGACAGCCACATTAAATGCTCGCGAATAGCCCTGTTTGTTCATTTCGGGAATCATAAAGCCGCCGACCGAGGAGACCGCCGCGGCCGCCGAGCCGGAAATCGACCCGAACATCATACACGTAAGCGTATTGACATAACTCAGCCCGCCCGTGGCCCAACCGACTGTTGCTTTGGCAAAGCTCATCAGGCGTCGAGCCATCCCGCCTTCGCCCATCAGGATACCGGACAAAATGAAAAACGGAATTGCCAGCAGCGGAAAACTGGCAATGCCGGAGGCGATCCGCTGCGCGACTGTGTAGCCGCCGGGGATATCGCCCAACGATAAAAACGTCAGATACGTTGCCAAGCCGATGCAGACCGCGATCGGCACATTGATTACCAACAATAGGACAAAACTGGCAACCAGTATCAATACCTGTGTTTCCACGTCCTAAACCTCCCGCTCGACGGCCTTTGTGGCAACGGCACAAGAAGAGGACCGTTTGCCGGATAAAATTTCTATGATATTTTCGATGCAGAAAAGCAAGATAAACGCCCCGCTGATCGGCACGGCCAGATACATATAGCCGATTTTAACTTGCAAAGCCGGTAAACGCCCCCCTACTTTGAGCGTTTCGCTGACCAAGACATATCCGCCGCCGATCAAGATTAACGCCGCGAACAAAGCGACAATGATATTGACGATAATCTCCGTCAACGCCTGTGCCTGCGGATGCAGTTTACCAACAAAGTAATCCACGCCAAGGTGGGCCTTTTCGCCGTAAGCGACGCTGGCTCCGAGCAGCGAGACCCACATTAGCAGGTTGATTGCCACTTCTTCTGTCCAGGAGGTTTGGCCTCGCGGCAAAAATGACCACGGCTCATAGCCTCGCTCTATAAGTTTGACTACTATGGTGCCGCTCGTACGTGAGATAACACCCCACAGAACATCCAGAACCAGCACGGCAAACAAAATGATCACCGCCCACTCAAGGAGCTTGACCATCGCTGTTTTGATTTTAATCAGAAGATTAACTATCATTATTGGGTTTCCTGGATTCGTTTCACAAACTCTCCGACAGGGGTATCGTTGTAACGCTGGATCAGCGGCTGCACCTTTTCAACAAACGGCTTTAGATCCGGGTAAGAGACCTCAACTCCGCGTTTTTGGACTTCTTCCAGTGCTTTTTCGGTCTCAATAGCCCACAGTTTGCGTTGATAGACGCTGGATTCATCGGCCGCTTCCTGAAGCCACCTCTGTACTTCAGGCGGCAGAGACTCCCAAACATCGGCATTAATCAGCAAGACATCTGGAATTCGCGTGTGTTCATCCATTGAGAAATACTTGCACACCTCATAGTGTCGGCTGGTGTAAAAACTGGGGGGATTGTTTTCGGCGCCGTCAATGACACCCTGTTGAAGCGACGTGTAAAGCTCTCCCCAGGAAATCGGCGTCGGCTCGCCGCCCATGACGCGAATCATATCCATCGCGGTGCGGCTTTCCATCACACGAATTTTCAGGCCTCGCAGATCGTCCGGCGAGAGGATGGGCTTTTGGGTGGTGTAAAAATTTCGACTGCCGGAATCATAATAACATAGTCCCCTCAGTCCGGCCTCGTTGCCCATGGTCAGCAACTCCCGACCAACGGGACTGTTGAGCACCCCCCAAAAATGGTCGTGGTCGCGAAAGATATAGGGTAACCCAAAAACCGCCATTTCGGGGATAAAAATTTCCATCGCTGCGGCGGACACTTTAGTCATAGCCAGCGACCCTTTTTGAAGCTGCTCGATATTGTCGCGCTCGGAGCCTAAAACACCGCCGGAGATGACCTGTATAGTCGCCCTGCCGCCGGATTTTTTCTCAAATTGCTCGGCCATGTACAGCATCCCTTTATGCACCGGATGGGAGGGATCCAGGCCGTGGGCCAATTTTAGAACAATCTTGTCACTGCCCGAAAAATCGAGGTTTCGTACATACAAGGTAAACCCGCTGACCGCAACGATCAGGCCTGTTACCAATCCGACTGCAAAAAATGAAACGCTTTTTTTGTCCATAGCGCTCTCCCGATGTCCCTATTTATGTCAAATTATGCCGCCTTTAGGCTTGAAACCGATGATCGTCTGTAATTCTACACGCCGTGAGATATTGTTTCAACATAAAACAAACAGAAAGCTGTATTTTCCGAGATATTTGTTGTCCTATTTGCCCATTTGCCGTTTATTTTTTATATTTTTTACGGATACATATAGTCAATGAGGCCGTTATGTCTGTGATTCGACGAGAAGACAAAGAGATTATTCATAACCTCTCGCTTTTGGGCGCCCTGTTCGGAGCGGTCGTCGGCGGATTTCTGGTCCTGTATAGTCACAAACAGGCCAATCACCGGATCGATTCCAAGGCCGCCACCGCTCAAACACAACAGGCATTGGTTCAATTGACCAGCAATCTGACGACAGAGGAGGCATCAGTGGCTCAAGCGGCCCTGTCTCAAGTAAATCCTGATTTTCAGCCGGACATACCGGATGTGTCCTCCGAAAAAAGTTTCTGGGTGGATTTGTCCCCGTGGAGCCTAAGAGGGCTCTGTGCCGGAGCGGCTATGGTCGGCAGCGTAGCCGGCTATGTGTCGCTGTGGGGGGCCGGTTGGCTTGGCGCCATTCTCACCTATAAGTTGATTCGGCTGATTTATCGCGTTATTCGGGCAGTTGCACCGAATTGCGCCGCTGCGCAACGTTTGGCCACACCGTCAGGGACAGTCTGTACTTATCAAAGAGACCAAAATCGGCTGTTGCCGACGTTGGTTAAACTGTTTATGCTTTTAACGATGGCGCTAAGCGTGCTGGCGGTAGTCATTTGGCACCTGATTTCGTTATAAGCAACTTCTGGCAGATGACTTGCCGCCCTCTGTCCTCCGGCTTCCGGTTTCCGATCTCAGATATTAGCGGCTGATGCGGGCGCTTGCGCCTTTCATGACGCGCTGGACTTCTTTGAGCGAGGCGGTTGTGGTATCGCCAGGAGTGGTCATCGCCAGCGCCCCATGGGCGGCCCCATAATTGACCGCTTCCCGGGGGTCTTTGCCTTCCATTAGCGCATAAATCAACCCTGACGCAAAGCTGTCGCCACCGCCGACACGGTCGAAGATTTCCAGATTTTCCCGCATATCTGCTTCATAAAACGTGCCGTCATAATACAGAATCGCTCCCCAGTCGTTTATAGAGGCGGTTTTGGCATTGCGCAGGGTCGTGGCCACAGCGGAGAAGTTCGGAAACGTTTGCAGGACTTGTTCAATCATTTTTTTGAAATTGCGGGGGTCCAGCCTGGAACAGTCCGTATCCAAGCCTTCTACCTCAAAGCCCAGCGCCGCCGAAAAGTCCTCTTCGTTGCCGATCATTACATCGACCAGTTGTGCCAACCGGCGATTGACTTGGCGGGCCTTTTCCTGGCCGCCAATATCTTTCCACAATGAGGGACGGTAATTCAAGTCGTAGGAGACGATTGTGCCGTATTTTTTGGCAACAGTCATCGCCTCTATCACAACATCCGGTGTCGAATCCGACAGGCCGGCAAAGATGCCGCCGGTGTGAAACCATTGCACGCCGTCAGAGCCAAATATTTTTTCCCAATCAAAATCGCCCTTTTTGAGCTGGGAAGCAGCACTGTGGCCGCGATCCGAACAGCCGACCGCGGCCCGAACGCCGAAACCTCGTTCGGTAAAATTCAGCCCGACGCGGACGTTGCGTCCGATACCATCAAACGGGACCCATTTGACGTATTCCATATCGACGCCGCCCTGCAAGATCAGATCTTCCAGGAGCCGCCCTACGGGATTGTCGCAGATGGCCGTCGCCACGGCGGCCCGCTTGCCGAAACAGCGTTTCAGACCACGAGCGACATTGTACTCTCCGCCGCCTTCCCAGACACGAAAGTGCCGTGTGGTATGGATGCGTTCGTCGCCGGGGTCAAGGCGAATCATCACCTCGCCCAATGAAAGAATATCATATTTGCATTCTTCGGGTGTTCGCAATTTCAGTTGTACCATCGCTTGTCCTTTCCGGTGTCACTGGCCGATCTATCCTCTGCCTTATCGTGCCAACCAGCCGCCATCTACAGCAATCGTATAGCCATTGACATAATCGGATGCGGGCGAAGCCAAAAATACCGCCGCTCCCTTCAAGTCATCCGGTTCGCCCCATCGGCCGGCGGGGATTCGATCCAGAATGGCTTTGTTGCGCACCGGGTCCTCGCGCAGAGGCTTTGTATTGTCGGTGGCCATATAGCCGGGTGCGATGGCGTTGACGTTAATTTTGTGCGGCGCCAGTTCGTTGGCCAGCAGCCGAGTCAATCCCATCACCGCGCTCTTGGAGGCAGTGTAGGACGGCACAAGGATGCCGCCTTGAAAACTAAGCAGTGAAGCGGTGTTGATGATTTTGCCGCCGTGTCCCTGCTTGACCATAGCGCGTGCAGCAGCCTGACTGAGGAAAAACAGAGTACGAATGTTGATGTTCATCACATCATCCCAGTCTTTTTCCGAAAACTCCAGGACCGGCGCACGTCGGATGATGCCGGCGTTATTGAACAGGATATCCAGCCGGCCGAGTTTTTCAACAGTCGTATTCACAATGTCGTCCACACATTCTTTTTTGCTCAAGTCCGCCGTGATGGTAAGGCAGCGGCGACCACATTTTTCAATCTGCGTTTTGGCTTCGCTCATATCCAGAATGTCGACCAGGGCGACATCGGCTCCGGCCTCGGCCACTGCCATTGCCATCGCCCTGCCTAATCCTCTCGCGCCGCCGGTTACAATGGCGACTTTTCCGTCCAGTTTGAATTGGTCAAGAATCATAAAAAACTCCGTTGGATTGTCTGTTTATTTCAGATCGCTGATATTCAAATGATCCATATCGTCAAAAGCCTGATTTTCACCGCCCATACCCCAGCAGAACGCGTAAGACTGCGTTCCGACGCCGGAATGAATTGACCAACTCGGCGAGATGACCACCTGTTCATTGGCCACGACGATATGCCGCGTCTGGTCTGGTTCGCCCATTAGGTGACAAACACGCGCCTCTTGAGCGATATTAAAATACAGATATACTTCCATCCGTCGATCGTGGGTATGAGGCGGCATTGTATTCCACACCGAGCCTTCGGCAAGCTGCGTAAAGCCCATTACCAATTGACAGCTTTTAACACCGTCGGGGTGGATATATTTATTGATGGTTCGCTTGTTGCACTCGGCATCCGAGCCCAAATGCTGCGGGGCAGCCTGGTCTTTGCTGATATACGTCGTCGGATACGCCTTGTGGGCTGGGTAGCTGAGCAAATAAAATCGTGCCGGTGCCTTGGCATCGTCGCTGGCAAACACGATCTCTTTGGAATCTCGCCCGATGTACAGGCCATCCAAAGGCGCCAGCCTCATCACATTGCCGTCCACGGTAACCGAACCGGACTTCCCGACATTAAGCACCCCCATTTCTCGCCGTTGGCAAAAATAATCGGCCCGTAATTGCGGAGCACTGCCCAACGTCAAGGGTTTTGAAACCGGAACCGCAGAACCGGCAATCGCCCGATCCACATCGCAATACACCATCGAAATCGTATCCGGTGAGAATAACGATTCAATTAAAAATTTGTCACGAATTTCCTGGGTTGTCATTCGACAAAACGCTTCAGGAGCAGGAATATAGCGTACTTCCATTCTCACATTTCCTTTCTTATTTTGATGTCACATTAACGGGAATTTCCAGCTGTTGTGCAAACGTTTTCAAGTAATCCGTCCATTTCTCAAAAGTGCTAAACTCCTCATTTTTGCTCCAGCAGGAACCCGCATAATACACCACGGGCTTACGAATGGGATGCTCGAGCGTCAAGAGCCAGTGTCCATCTGCGGTTGTGGTGGTAGTCTTTGCGTTGGAATCGAAGACCACGCCGCAGCCCATCCAGCCGTATTTGCCGTCAGGATCGGTCGGCAGCCAGTAGGCAATTGCCTGGCCGAGAGACCATGTCTTGCTGCTGGTCGGCTGCAGGACAATACCCGCGGCCAACGGAAGAATCGCAGCATCTTTGCTGGAATAGCGGCATTCAATTCGGTTCATGTTGCTGCCTAAATCAATGGAAATCCGCTTGACCTCACTGACTTCAAACGGCCCGGCCTGCCAGGGCTTGTAGGTCAGTTCGAAAATGGAACGAATCGGACCGTTGGCGATGATTTTCCACGAGGTAAAATTACGCGGCAAACAAATCTTGCCATCCACAAACGGCGCCATTCCGCCGCAACCAAGCGTATTACCGACCTTGTAAAAATCGCCGCCTTCACCGTGATTTTCGTGATAACTGATGCCGCGTTCGTTGTAGGCCTTTAACATTTTATCCATAATGGGATAGGGCACACATTTGCCCCAGGCGTCAATGCCGCAGGTAATGGTTTCATATTCGAGGGCCGGGCCGTACATACGATAGGCGGCCTTGTCGTTTTCCCAGAGGAAGTCATCCTTGCGATCGGGCGCAAAGCGGCAGTAGGTTCGAATTTCCGTTGTCGGGGCTGCAATGTCTTCGGGACGTTTCATCAGCCAGGCATAGCGGATCTCGCCGGGGGCCATATTCATTTGGAACAGCAGTTCATCAAGCGTGCCGTCGGCATTGTTGTCCACCGGTTGAACAACCAAAAAACGCTTGTGCTTGAAATCAAATATCGCAGCGTTCTCTTGGGTTATACCGGCTATGGCTTTGGCCTCTTTCCAATCGAGGCTGATTGTTACTGCATCACGAAATTGAACGAGCGGATTGACCACCGTCATCGTTTTGGCAGGCGCCCCTTTTCGGATCGCCAGTTGATAGACCTCGCTGCCGGCCAGCAAGAAGGCGCCTACGCCGTAAATCTCGGTCTGGTCTTTGGTGACATTTCGCTGCGGATCGCCTCCGATGGGCTGAACGAAACCTAATTTGCCATCCGGATGGACACAGGATACCAGGCCCTGCCATGCCTTGAACACCGCAGGGGCATACGTTTTTTCATCCAAATAGCCGTGGTTGATGCCCCAGGCCAGGCCAAAGGTGAAAAAGCCCGTTCCGCTTGTTTCTTTTGGTGGATAACTGTCCGGATCCAAAAGACTGGCTCGCCACAGGCCGTCTTCCGGTTGAATCGAGATGATTTTGGCTGCCATTTCACGAAACAGCTTTTCATACCGCGGCCGCTCGGGGTAGTTGGCGGGCATTTCTTCCAGCACCATCGCCAGACCACCGAACACCCAGCCGTTTACGCGCGACCAGAAAATTTTCCTGCCGTTGGCCTCACGCTGTTCGAAGTACCGATCATCACGATAGTACAGATGCTCTTCAGGATCGTATAGATAGTCGGTCGTGGCCCACCACTCTTTGTTCATAAAATCCAGATATCGGCGATCGCCCGTGACGGTTGCCAGCTTGGCCCAGACCGGCGGCCCCATAAACAACGCATCACACCACCACCAGCGATCTTCACCCTGAAACGCCTGACCATAGCCAAGGCCGGAATCGAGAGCTTTTTTGAATTCAAGGGTTTTCGAGGAGGGATGAGCCAAAATGTAATCAAGGCGGTCCTTAATCCCCTGCATCATTTTGGGCTCTTTGAAGCGTTTATACATCTCAAGATACATAATGCCGACGGCGTGATCATCGGCGTGGTAGATTCGGCCGCCCGGCTGCCAGTTGTTTCGTTCTCCAAATTCACGCATCGCATCGTAGTATTTATTCGTATCGGCCATATGGGCCAAAGCGGTAAAACCGGCAAACATCGCGCCGTGTGTCCAATCGGTAGTGCGATGACGGCTCGGATTGGCAAGCTGCCAGTCTGCAACTTTGACCATCAGGGCTTTGACTGTCTCAGGTTCTGCCTCCGGCGGCACCTGAACCGGCTGCTGGGCAACGGCGCACCCTCCGGTTACCCCAACCAGCATACCCATCAACATAGGGATCAGTCCTTTGCATCGCTTCATCGTCTTTTCTCCTCAAAATGCGTTTTATTCAACTATTATTTATGCCCGATTTTTGAAGACAATTCTTGGGCTGCAGTTGTGACCGCTCTGGAAATTTCGTCAAATCGGTCGGTCGTAAAGGCACTGATTGGGGCGGTCACCCCAACCGCGGCGACAACCTGCCCACGGATATCCCGCACCGGTGCGGCCATACAGCGTACGTGGGGATGATATTCCTGTTCATCGATGGCATAGCCTCGCTGCCGGACGTCGTGAACGAGTTGTCTAAACTCTTCAAGGGTGGTTTTTGTGTTTTCAGTTCGCCTCTGAGGATATACTTCCCGACAGAAATCCTCCAGACGATCCGCATAACAAAAGGCCAAAAAGAGTTTGCCTGTCGCTGAACAATGCAGATCTGTCAGTGAGCCTGGCCGAGACGCAACGCGGATCGGTTCGGCACTGTCACACACTTCGAGGATGAGCGAATGCCAGCCGCTGGGCACCGCCAAGTGAGAAGTTAAACCGGTTTGGGCGGTCAGCCTCTGCAAAATTGGCAGCGCAAGTTCCCGCAATTGGGATTTGCGCAACGCCATCAGACCCATTTCCCAAAGCCCGGGTCCGGCATAAAACAATGTCCCTTTTTTGTCTACCATCCCATCCTCTGTCAGGGTCTTGAGAATGCGAAAGGCGGTGCTGCGGGCAATCCCTGCCTGCTGTTCAATTTGAACGGCAGAGAGCCCCTGCTCTGCTGATGCGATTAATCGAAGCATCAGCATGGCTTTTTTCAAATTGGGAATGGTGTATTTATTCATATATGAATATTTGTGTTTTTATTTGAATATTTTATTATAATGCGCGTAATCCGGCGTGATGTCAAAGAAAAAAAAAGAAAAATACGTTTATTCGTTTTTTTCTGATGAAATGTGCTCAATGGAATCGAAATGCGCATTAAAAAAGCCCGCTTTTGACGGGCTTTGGAATGCGTTATTGAATGTCGATATAATCGAATTCAATCAACAGTTTTTTGGAGGGGATTCCATCGCGAATATCAAAAATATCAATTTTTCGAGGTATCATTCGATTTAATCGTGCGTGAAATCGCAAATTGTAGGACTGCGCCAACCAGTCGATTTCTTTGTCGTCTGTGAGACGAACCAGTTCTATACGGCCTGAGACCCTATTACGATAGGCGGTGATTGTAGGGCTGTCGACGCGTGCTGCAAGTTGAAAAGATTCGTACTGTCGGCCTTCAATGCCAACTACCGGGCCAGGCGTCATTGACAACGGCTCAAACCCACTGCCGAGGGTAAAGCTCGTATAGAGCAGCGCCGCAAGCTCGGCATTCATCAGGCCGGCAGGCAGCGACTTCATAAACGGCCTGGCAAGTCCGGATTTGGAGTACTGCCCATTTTCATAGGTACAGCACCACGTGCCTTCCGGCTCTGTGCCCCAGGCCTCCATAAACTGTGACTGCGGACAAAAACGCTGGTGCTGTTCAGTCCAATACGGCGCGGCCTGATGATATGTCACCACACAGCGGGTTTCGATACAGTTTTCCCGTTTAAAGGCCGTTTGCTCGGATTGCTCCGGCTTGACAGTCGAACAGCCGGTAATCAACACCGCCGCCGCAACCATTATCCCGTATCTCATAAATCATCCTTTTATGCGAACACTCATCCTGTCTTATCGCTATAATGCTGAAAAAGCCCGACACCGCGTTGTGCGGGTCGGGCTGGTTTATGGCATCATTCAGCACTCAAGCTGTGCGAGTTTTTCGAGCAGTGCAAATCGACGTTCCGCAATCTTCTTGGCTTGTGCGACCAATTCGTCGGCGACCTTCGGATCGACCTGTTTTAAGGCACGGAACCGGTTTTGTGTGAACGCAAACTCGGCATAATCCATCGTGGGTGCCTTGGAATCCAGTTGCAGCGGATTCTTGCCTTCGGCACACCGACGCGGATCGAACCGGTACAATGGCCAGTGTCCGCTTGCGACGGCCTGCTTTTGAATCTCATAGCCGCGAGCCATATTGATCCCATGAGCAATACAATGCGAATAGGCCAAAATCAGCGAGGGGCCTTCGTAACTTTCCGCTTCGGTAAAGGCCTTGACCGCCTGATTTGGATTGGCGCCCATCGCCACGGCCGCCACATAAATTCCGCCGTAAGTCATAGCGAGCAAACCCATATCTTTCTTGGGCATTCGCTTGCCGCCGGCGGCAAATTGGGCAACCGCACCAAGGGGGGTCGATTTGGACATCTGTCCGCCTGTATTGGAATACACCTCGGTATCCAGAACCAGCACGTTGACATTGTCTCCGCTGGCCAGAACATGATCAAGGCCGCCATACCCAATATCATAGGCCCACCCATCGCCGCCAATCATCCAGACGCTCTTTGCGACCAGGAAATCGGCCACGCTCAAGAGTTGTTCCGCCTCGGCAGAGGAGTTTTTCTTGAGGCTCTCTTTAAGTTGCTCAACACGCCGGCGCTGCTGTTCAATCTCGGCTTGTGTCGTTTGCGAAGCCAGGCCCTCAAGCAGCGTCTGAGCTGCTGTCTTGTCGACAGTTCCTTTTTCTGCAAGCGCGGTGAGCAATTCGGCAGCCCACGTCCGGAACTTGTTGACGGCCAGACGCATACCGTAGCCAAATTCGGCATTATCTTCAAAGAGGCTGTTTGACCACGCAGGACCACAGCCGTCAAATCGCTTGGTATAAGGCGTCGTCGGCAGGTTGCCGCCGTAAATCGATGAGCAGCCAGTGGCGTTGGCAATATACAGCCGATCGCCGAACAATTGGGTCAACAGTTTGACATATGCGGTTTCGCCGCAACCGGCGCAGGCGCCGCTGAACTCAAACAGCGGCGGGACCAACTGACTTCCCTTAATGCTGGCTCGTTTGAACCGGTTCGGATCGGTATCCAGAATCGACAGGAAGAAGTCGAAGTTTTCACGTTCAGTCAGCCGCAGCGGCTCCTGCAATGCCATATTGATCGCCTTGCGGGAGGGGTTTTCTTTGTCTTTGCCCGGGCAGTTCACCACACAGGCCGTACAGCCGGTACAGTCTTCCGGAGCAACTTGCACCGTGAACTTCAAACCGGCAAAATCCTTCCCTTTGGCGTCCGTGCTTTTGAAGGTCTTGGGTGCATTTTCAAGGACATCCGGTTCATACGCCTTGATCCGGATAGCCGCATGCGGACACACCAGTGAACATTGGCCGCATTGAATGCAAAGATCCGGCTCCCAGACGGGGATATGCACAGCGATGTTGCGTTTTTCGTATTTCGTTGTTCCCGTGGGGAATTTACCGTCACAAGGCATCTTGCTGACCGGCAACAAATCGCCGCGTCCGGCCAACAGTTCCGCAGTTACTTCTTTGACAAACTGCGGCGCATCATCCGGAATGGTCAGGGAAATATGGGTCTTGCTGGTGACCTGACCGGGCACCTTTACCGGGTACACCTTATCCAGCGCGGCATCGACGGCGGCGTTGTTCATATTAACCACTTTTTCGCCTTTTTTGCCGTAACTCTTTTCGATGGCATCCTTGATCGCCTGGATCGCCAAATTCAGGTCGATAACGTTGCTGATCTTGAAGAACGCGGTCTGCATAATGACGTTGATTCGAGCGCCCAACCCCAATTCTTCAGCAATGCGGAAGGCATCAATGATATAAAATTTCAATTTTTTGTCAATAATGTGCTTTTGCACCTCGGCCGGCAGGGTATCCCATACCTCGTCTGGACCGTGGATGCTGGTCAACAGAAAAACGCCACCCGGCTTGGCCGCAGAAAGCAGATCGTATTTTTCGAGAAAACTCGGATTGTGACAGGCAACATAATCGGCGTTCTTAATCAAATAAGGGCTACGAATGGGTTCTGGGCCGAATCGCAAATGCGATACTGTCATTGA
>JAAYQH010000243.1 GCA_012519365.1 Planctomycetota bacterium
TGCATCTAATCCCGGATTCGCCGTTTTGGTTTGGATACGATAATATCTTTCAGAGAGACAAACCCGATGAGTCTGCGGTTTTCGTCCACCACATAAATATAATAAATCGTCTCCTTTTCCGGGGCCTGGATACGAAGTTGCTCAATGGCCTCCTCCACCGTCATTTCGGGCCGAAGTACGGCATAATCGCTGCTCATCACAGCGCCGGCGGTTCCTTCTTCATATTGGGCCAGTTTGCGAATATCTTCGCGCTCCGCCTTGGCAACCAATGGCAGCAATTCCTCGCGGACTTTTTCGTCGAGCTCACGCACCAATTCAGCCCGGTCATCGGCGGGCATCTCTTCCAGTAGCCGGGCCATCTGACGACGATTCTGACCGGTCGCCAGCTCCACCTGCAAGTCCATATCAAAATAGGAAAAAATGTGGGCACGCAGCGGAGGATCCAGCAGCTGGAGGATATACCAAATCTCCTCGTGTTCCAGACTGCCGAGCAACTCAGCGGCCGTTTCCGGATGGGTCTCTGCGCAAAACTGCCGGATAGTCGCCGTATTATTAGTGGCTATCAATTCCCGCAATTCTGGAATGAGTAATGGGTTTTTCATCGGTCTGCCCTTTCCAATGTCCTATTCCGCTTGAGCCCAAGGCAAACCTGAAAAACCAGCGAAGGTTATAAAGGTTTGCCTTGCTGTATGGCGTCGCTTCGCGGCCCAGGGTCTTCCCCGCTTTCGGGCGGCTCTATGAGCGAAGCTATCGCCGGAGCAAACAAATTGTTTTGTTGTGGTTTCATATCCCACACTGTAACAAACACGGGCAGCTCCGGCAAAAAAAAACCGTTGCTTTAAGCCTGTTTTTTTGCATTTTTTTTCATTTTCGATACAATCCACCTAAGTTTTGGATGAACATAAATATGCCATTAAAGGATATGTTGTATGAATTTTAGAAAATTAGGAGTTGCTGTTTGCATGGGGGCGCTTTGCTGGCCGGCCGGCTGTGGGAAAAAACAGGGACGGTTTTCAGAAGAGCAGATGCAGTCCATTCCGCTTGCCAATCGTTATGATCTGCCAGCCGCCAGTGGAGCCATGACGATGAGCCTTTATTCTCAGACGATTACCTCGGAGGAAGTTCTCCAGGCGGTTGAAGAAACGCTCAAACCGGCCGCAACCCGGCTGGAACGGCAGGCCTTTATCGGCCAATCCCTCCCCTTGATACGTCAGGTTATTCGCAGTAAGGCCGCCGACATCTTGCTGTATGAACAGGCCCGCAAGCAAGCACCGTCCAACATTGACGAGGCACTGGAGAAAGCCGTCGAACAGGAAATCAAGCGATTCGTGGCCAGTTACGGGAACAATTATGCCCTGGCCGAAGCCGGCATTCGCAAGATGGGCATGGACTGGCGGACATTTCGGGAGTATCAGAAAAAGCTGATATTGACCCATTCCTATTTGTCGCAAAAGCTGAATACTCCTGTGCGATTTACTCACCGTCAATTGATCGAGTATTATGAAGCGGTCAAGGCTGAGCAATTCTGCCGCAGCGGAACTCTCCAGTTTCACGCCATCGAAATTATCCCCGACCAGCTTGCCGCCGATTACATCGGGGACGGCCAAACCGCTGAGCAGGCGGCGTTTGAACTAGCCCGGTCGTTGGCCACCCGCGCAAAGGCCGACGAAGATTTTGAGGTGTTGGCACGAACTTATTCACACGGCCCCTTGGCCAAGACAGGCGGAAAATGGCTACCGGTTACTATTGGCGCCAAGGCCTTGCCGGAGCCGTATGATATATTGGAAAAAACCGCCTTGGCGTTGCAGCCGGGCGAGGTGTCGGAGCCGGTGGTTCACGAAGGCCGCATTTTTATTGTCCGACTGGATCACAAAGATCTCGGCGGCTGCAAGTCTTTTGCAGAGGTTCAGCCCTTGATTGAGCAGCAGCTGGAATTTCAGCAGCGTCAAAAACAATATGACGAATATATCAGCGAGTTGATGAAACAGGTCGATAAGGTGGAACTGGAGCAGTTTGCCCTCTTTTGTGCCCAAGCCGCTTACGGCCGTTGGCATACTGCGGAGTTGGAATGAAACAAATGACCACTGTCGCTCACGGCATTGATTTGGTCAACTTCGAGCGCATCGAGCAGATGCTTCATCGGCACGGCGACCATTTTCTGCAGCGTGTTTTTACCGCCCGTGAACAAGCCGATGCAGCGGCGATCAAAAACCGCATCGAAAAATTGGCCGGACGGTTCGCCGCCAAAGAGGCCGTGCTGAAACTGATTGGAACCGGCTGGCGGGGCGGCATAGCATGGACCGATATCGAAGTCGTCAATGACCCCCTTGGCAGGCCGAAGGTGACGATTTACGGCAAGGTCAAAGAGACTGCCGAGGCGCTGCGGCTGGGCCCAATCGCGTTAAGCATCACCCATACTGCCAATTTTGCCATGGCCTCGGCCATAGCGATCTATGAACCGACAAGCGACCCTCACGCTGCCGGCTGTACGTAATGCCCTTTATCGCGAGCCATTCGAAGCGGCGTTTTGGCTCATCCATTGCACGTCAGCCAACGGCTCTTGGGCTTTCGGCCAGCCGTCCTCTGTCCAGCTTATCGGGCGAATTTGCAGGGTCGGTCGGCCGCGGTTTTCGGCATCATAGGCATGATGCACCAAATAATAAACTCCATCGTCGTTTAATACGGAATTATGACCGGGGCCTTTCCATCGCTCGTCGCCCTGCACGACCAGTGTGCCGCCGCCTTTGAGCATCGCTACACCCTCAGCGTCTACATACGGGCCGGTAATCTCTTCGGAGCGACCAACCATAATCTTATAGGTACTTTCGGCCCCCCGACAACAGAAATCAAAAGACACAAACAGATAGTAAAACCCTTCGCGATAAATCAAATAAGGGGCTTCGATGGGGTTCTGAGGGACCGACGGGCGTCGTGCCAGCGGAATAATGTCATAAGGCTCGCTTAGGGGTTTTCCGGTTTCCGGATTAAGTTGAACCAGCATAATTCCGCCCCAGAACGACCCAAATGTCATCCAAAATCCACCCTCGGCATCGGTAATGAGTGCCGGATCGATTGCGTTGAAGTCCATCCCCGGACGAGATTCAATGACTTTGCCCTCATCCTGCCAGCGGTAATCCGGGTCGGCCGGATCGAGCGTTTTATTGGAGGCCAGCCCGATCAGGGAGCGCTGACTGCCGAAAGTGGAGGCCGAGTAATACAGGAGATAACGCCCCTCCTTATAATGGATACCAGGCGCCCAAAAACCGCGGCATTGAGGTATTTCCTGGCGTACCCACGCAGGAACCGACGTAAAAGGCGCAGGCAAGCGTTCCCACCTTTGCAAATCACGGGAACGAATGGCTTGCAAAACGCCGCCGCGACGGCCTGTGGAGTAAATATAGTATTGCCCGTCCTGTTTGATGATTTCCGGGTCGTGAACATCAATGCCAAACCCAAAACCACAAACCCCAAACAGAAACGCGGAAACCAAGAAAATCCTATCGATAAAAACCAGTTTGAGAATTTCGCTCTCTTTTGGATATGTCATTGTGTTTACCTTTCTATAGCCTCGCTGATTGTCCCCGCTGACAGGACCTGCCAATAAACACCTATTATAGGTTTTCGAAAAGGAGGGTCAAAATATTTCTTTGTCAATGACCCCGCCGCTGAGTACACTGACGCACACTCTATGAACCCGTTATTTCATATAGAATACCAGAATGGATAAAGTAAACCGTCAACCCAAGACTGTAGAGTCTATCGAACCGACAACCCGCGAGCGTCGGCTCGATCTTCGTCTGCGCACCCTTAACAGAACGTTGTGGAGGCTGTCATGGCCGGCGGTGGTCGAAAATCTGCTATTTACGATGGTGCTTGTCGCGGATACACTTATTGCCGGCTGGCTTCGGGATGAACGAATGCTGGCGGCCACCGCCTTGGCCGGGTTGCTGATGTTTTTTATGAACGCACCTTTTGTGGCCTCCGGAGCCGCAGCCAATTCAATAGTATCGCGATGTTGGGGAGAATACGACTTTCGAACAGCCCGACGATGCGCGGGAATTGCCGTGGGGCTATCCATTGGACTTGCCTTTTTGATGTGTTTTGCAGCCAGCCCTTTTGCCTTCCAGGTGGTACGTTTGTTAGGCGCATCGGATGCCGTTGCCCCCATCAGCGGACGGTATCTGCGTATTCTGCTGCTGTCCGGCATTTGCGGGTACCCCATGATGGTGACCAACGCCATCATTCGCGGCACCGGCAATACCCATACACCGATGCTCTTTACGGGGCTGATGAATGGTGTCAACGTCCTGTCCAGTGTCATCCTTGCGTTTGGATTGCTGGGACTGCCGCCAATGGGGGTCTATGGCGTTGCGTGGGGAACGGTTATTGCGCGAGGGGTGGGTTTTGCCTGTTCGGGAAGCTACTTTTTGCATCGGCGCGGCGTAGGAGTTCCGTTGCGGTATCTTTTTGGATTTCAACGTCGGATGCTGGCTCGCATGTGGCGTTTGGCCTGGCCAATACTGCTTGAACGTTTCGGAAATTCGTTTGTTTATCTGAGCTTTATGCGCCTGGTTGCCGGTTTGGGAACGACTGTTCTTGCGGCCCATCAAATTACGTTGCAAGTGGAGTCGCTGGCATCTATGCCGGCTTGGGCAATAGGTGTTGCGACAACCACGATTGTCGGCCAGGCCGTCGGTGCTCGTTTGCAGCATATTGCCGAAACAGCCGTCAAACGGATGATGACGATTTCCAGTCTGCTGATGGGTTTAATCGGGTTTCTGTTTGTCGGGTTTGGTCCCCAGATTGTCAGCCTTTTCGGTGCGACTGACGCCGTCATTGCCCAGGCCAGCGTTGCAATTCGTGTTTCAGCGGCAGAATTGTTGTTTATGGCCTGGACATTTATCATAATGGGGGCATTGCGCGGAGCCGGCGATACCCGCTCGCCGTTGTTTGTCAGTGTTGTCAGCACACTCGTTTTTCGGCTGGGCGGCACATTGCTGTTGGCTCATTTCTTTAATTTAGGCTTACCCGCTGTCTGGATTGCTACGGCCGCCGATTGGGCGATGCGATCGCTTGGATTGGGATTTTTCTTTGCACGAGGCAGGTGGAAACATCTGCACGAGCTGGAAAAACTGCGATTCGGTTAAGAGACCAAAAATCTGTTTCTCACCACTGAGCAGGGCGAACTTGAGCAAGTTTTTTTAACTTCTGCTCTACGGCTTGAGGATCAACGATTCGCATAAAGCCGACCACTTCGCTTCGCCCCTGGCTGTCGGAGTTTTTCTGTGAAATATCGAAGAGGACATCGCCGGTACCATTGCGTCTTTCACAGCGAGAAATGTTCTGAAGTTGCTCGGGACTTAAACTGTGAACAGTTATGGACCGGGAGCCGGAGATAATGATTGCACGCCGGTCGGTAATCACATAGACGGTATGACGAGCATTGCGATAAACTCAAATCGGAGTGGATAACATCCCAATACCAACCAGAATAAAAGGAACACCGAATAACGGGAAAAAATTGAATAGTCCCGGCCCCGTGTCGCTTTCGGAAACACCCCACGCAGCCCCAGCGGTCCAGAATAAGGCAAAGGCTGTCCAGGGTATGCCAAACAAAAAAGCCCCTGTCGAGGCGGGGGTAAAGAATCGCGGCTTGGGCATATCCAGCCATTCTATCCGTTCGCCGGGTTCAAGCTCCCGATTGATAATGTCCTGTAAATGCAAAGGAATGATCGGATTTGGAAGCATAAGGGCAACCCTCTAATGAGTTAATAATTTTGGATCAACTATAGCCATCTGTAAAGCAAAAAGTCAAATTGTTTTTGGCAATTTTACACCTTAAGCAAAAAAATCAGAACAATCGACATCCAGAAGACGGATACGGAGTTTACGTGACCAATTCAGACCACCAAATGTCCATTACCATTAAATATCCGTGGAAAATGTTTTGCCTGAGTCGGTAACTTGTGTTATAGTACGCTTTCTTTATGTCTCGCATTGCCGGTTTTTACTGTGTTTACAACCCGGCGTGTGGTAATCGATGGTTTAATTTAAATGGAGTTGCATATGAAACGCAAAATGGTCACAATTGACGGCAATACTGCCGCCGCCCATGTGGCGCACGCCACGAACGAAGTTATTGCGATTTATCCGATCACCCCCAGTTCACCCATGGGGGAGATATCTGACGCCAAGAGTGCGGCTGGTCAGACAAATATCTGGGGTACTGTTCCGTCGGTTACGGAAATGCAGTCCGAAGGCGGCGCAGCAGGGGCCGTTCACGGCGCATTGACGGCGGGGGCACTGACAACCACTTTTACCGCCTCACAAGGTCTCCTTTTGATGATCCCCAACATGTACAAGATCGCCGGCGAGCTGTTGCCCACCGTCTTTCACGTTTCGGCACGATCGCTGGCCTGTCAGGCATTGAGTATTTTCGGCGACCACTCCGATGTGATGGCCTGCCGGCAGACCGGCTTTGCCATGCTGGCCTCGGCCAACGTGCAGGAAGTTATGGATATGGCATTGATTGCCCAGCAGTCCACGTTGGCCGCTCGTGTGCCGTTCCTGCACTTTTTTGACGGGTTCCGCACCAGTCATGAAGTGCAAAAGGTTGAAGAATTGACCTTCGACGATATGCGTGCCATGATCGATAACACATTGGTAGCCGAACACAAAGCCCGCGCATTGAACCCCGATCGGCCAATGCTCAGCGGCACCGCCCAAAACCCCGATGTCTATTTTCAGGGACGTGAAACGGTCAATAAATTTTATCTTGCAACGCCGCAAATTGTCCAGGATACCATGGACAAATTCGCCAAACTGACCGGACGACAATATCATCTGTTTGATTACATCGGCGCCCCGGATGCCGAGAAGGTCATTGTCATTATGGCCTCCGGTGCCGAGACGGTTCGTGAGACCGTTGATTATCTGGTGGGCAAGGGCGAAAAGGTCGGCGTGGCCATCATGCGGCTATATCGTCCGTTCAGCGTAAAGGATTTCATCAAGGCCCTGCCCGCTACTACGCGAAAGATCGCCGTGATGGATCGCACCAAGGAACCGGGTTCCATCGGCGAGCCGCTTTATCTGGATGTCCGTACAGCCGTTGGCGAAGCGATGGCTGATGGGTCGGCGCCCTTCAGGGACTACCCGATTATCCTTGGCGGACGTTACGGTTTGGGCTCGAAGGAATTTTCACCGGCGATGGTCAAGGCGATTTTTGACAATCTTGACGCCCAACAGCCGGTCAATCACTTTACCGTTGGGATCACCGACGATGTATGCAGCACGAGTCTTGAGGTGGATGAGTCTTTTGACACCGAGCAGAAAACTTACAACGCCATGTTCTACGGCCTCGGGTCGGACGGTACCGTCGGTGCCAACAAGAACAGCATTAAGATTATCGGTGAACTGACCGACAATTACTGCCAGGGCTACTTTGTCTATGACTCCAAAAAGGCCGGTTCAATGACAGTATCGCATTTGCGATTCGGCCCAGAACCCATTCGTAGCCCTTATTTGATTAAGAACGCGCGTTCTTAATCAAATAAGGGCTACGAATGGGTTCTGGGCCGAATCGCA
>JAAYQH010000244.1 GCA_012519365.1 Planctomycetota bacterium
TGTTTCAAACGGTCGGTTCAGTCGGACAACATCGCCATTTTCTGGCATAAAGAATACGGCAATGATCCGCTGAACGAACCGGAAGAAAACAAGCGATTTGATGTCCACAGGATGCTCAGCGAATCCGATCGCATCTATACCTGTTATGTTGATGAATTGAAATTGGTCCAAAAAGGCCAATCCATCACCGATAAATACAAGCTCCTTGTGTTTGTAACGGGAGGGAACAACAGCACGGCTTACGGAGGTGGTGTTGACAATAAAGTCGGCGTGATATGGACTCCGGCGGTACGTGTGAACAAAGAACCTTATGCGATTTTAGCTCATGAAATGGCTCATTGCTTTCAGTACTTTATGCGGGTGGACACCGGCAAGCACCTCGGCGGGCCGATTGGAGAAATGTCTGCACAATTGCTGCTCTGGCAGGTGTTTCCAGAATGGATGACATTCGAAAATTATCACTTGGTCGATTTTATGAAGAAAACGCATTTTGCGTTTTTGCATCCCACCAATATGTATCACAGCCCTTATGTGTTGGAGTATTGGTTGACCAAACACGGGAAAACTTTTTTCGGAAAATTATGGCGAGCCACCTTGCCGGGTGAGGATCCAGTGATGACGTATAAACGCATGCACGGCCTAAGCCAGGAGGAGTTTAACGATGAAATGTTCGATGCCTGTCGTCGCTTTATAACCTGGGATTTGAAACGCATCGAAAAAGTGGCTCGCCCCTATGCCAATCAACACCAATGCAGCTTGATTGATGATGGCGGCGGCTGGTATCGGATTGCCCCGTCACGCTGTCCTCAGAACTATGGATATAATGGGATCAAACTCAATATCCCTGCGGCCGGTACGGAAGTCGTCTTGAATTTCCAGGGCATTGCAGGGGCCGAGGGTTACACAGCGGTCAAACCGGATAAAGCAGGCTGGCGTTACGGGTTTCTGGCTTCTCTGAAAGATGGCAAACGGGTGTATGGCGATGTGCATAAAGACCCCGAAGGAACCGCGACATTTGAAGTGCCGGCCGATACGGAATATCTTTGGCTGGTCGTGATGGGAGCACCCACCGAGCACTGGCCGGTGGCCACAAAGACACGAAATTCTGACGCGGATGATGAAGAAGAACAATGGCCCTACCGCATCACATTAACCGGCACACGCCTTGATGACTCGGTTGTGTCGGAAAACTAAAAACGGTCTTGCCCAGTGGTATTAGGAACCCGTAGGGTTAAGACAAAAAAACTGTTCTCGCTTTACACGTAAGGGGTTGATGGCTCCGCTTTAGTCGGGAAAGCCGTATTTGCCGACGAGTTTGACAAAACGGCACCCGCAGACAGGCTCCGTGGTGATGCGGCCGTGTTTTTTTTTGACGCTCACGAGCATTTGGGTGCTTTCGGAGCCCACCGGTACAACCAGGATGCCGCCATCAGCCAATTGATCCAGCAGCGGTTGCGGCACACGGGGTACCGCAGCAGTCAGCAAAATGCGGTCAAAGGTGCGTTTTTCCGGCCAACCGCAGCTGCCGTCACCGATGTAATACTCGATATTATCGAACCCCAAACGCGAAAGCACCGACTGGGCCGACTCGGCCAACTCGTGAAATCGCTCAATGGTATAGACCCGCCGGGCCAGGGAGGCCAAAACCGCGGTCTGATAGCCGCTGCCGGTCCCGATTTCCAGCACATCCTCGTTGCCGCTCAGTCGCAGGCACTGGGTCATCAGCGCGACAATATAAGGCTGGCTGATGGTCTGACCGACGCCGATAGGCAGCGGGTTGTCGGCATAGGCCTGAGACGCATAGGCCGGCGGAACAAACGCCTCGCGCGGCAGCCGTCCCATCACCTCCAGAACACGCGGGTCGGTAATATCCCGACCCTGAAGATGGTACCGTACCATCGCCGCCCGTTCGGCGGCGATTTTTTTATTTTCGTCAAAACCGACCATATCTCTATCATTCCCAAAAATGGACAAGAATGCAACTGTTTTATGGTTTTTTTGTTTGTATCTTCCCATAATAAAAAATATAATGAATTGTAAACCTCGAACACAGAGATTCAGAAGTTTTTTGGAAAGGAACGGACTATGCGTCTCTTAAAAGCTTCAATTCTGCTGGTACTGGTCGGGTGTGTGCCCTCGCTACATGAATTGTACACGGACCAAACTCTGGTGTTCGATCCGTCAATCGCCGGACAATGGCACGACACAGACGGAACGCAGTGGGAGATTGCCGCGAACGCCGAGGAGAAAAACTACACGATCACCATTCACGAGAGCGAGCAAACGCAAAGCAAACTGCTTGCGCATCTGGTCGAGATTGAGGGGCATCGTTTCTTTGACCTGTATCCGGCCAAAGACGCAGCGATCAAAACCGGCGACTGGATCAAAGCCCATCTGATTGCGGGGCATTTGTTCCTGAAGGTCGAAACGGCCGACTCGAAACTGGCGCTGGCGGCGATGAATCCGCAAACAATCGACACCCTGCTCAAAGAGAACCCCAGGCTGGTCAAACACGAACGCACCAAAGATCGCATCATATTGACGGACTCGCCGGAAAACTTGCAGGTATTCGTCTTGGCGGGGCTGAAAATCGAGGGCTTTTTCGGCGATCCGATTACGCTGGAACGAGTAGCCAAGACCGCTCCGGGCCAGCCGTAATTAGTGTGCGTTGGCCGTCCACTCGCGCGGCCCGGCACGGTCCGGTTCCAGTGGTCGAAAGCCTAACTCCAGCGCCGGCGAATCAGGGCGCAGGCGAAAATCGCGCTGGGCGGGGTTGATAAACAACGGATCGACCCAGCGGGAGTGGAGGTCTTTGCCGCCTTTTTGCCAGTCCTCAAGGGTCTTGCCGTTAAATCGCGCCTCCTGAAGCGATACGGCCGGGTTGAAATACACATTCCAGTCCATATCGAAGGTGCTGGCGGTGGTGCGTGTGCCCCCCTGCCGCGGCTGGTAATAAAA
>JAAYQH010000245.1 GCA_012519365.1 Planctomycetota bacterium
CTCTATCGCCGTGGCCACAGCGGCCTTCATCCCGCCGGCTGCCGGTGTCAGCACCACCTCGGCACCCAACGCCTTTAGGACCTTGCGACGTTCGATACTCATCGATTCGGGCATCGTCAGCAGCAGCCGATAGCCTTTGGCCGCACACACAAACGCCAGTGCGATGCCCGTGTTGCCACTGGTCGGTGCGATGATCGCGGTGTTTTCGTTGATTTTGCCGGCTTTTTCGGCCGCCTCAATCATCGAAATCCCGATACGGTCCTTGACCGAGGCCAGCGGATTGCGACTTTCCAGTTTGGCCAACACCGTCGCCGGACCGCTGAAAAGCTTGTTTAGTTTAACCAACGGCGTACGGCCGATGGTCTCGATAACATTCTGATAGTAATGTGCCATAATATGTCCCTTTCCTGATTCTGTCCATGGTCTGTCATCGCAGAGGTACCCCCGCGCGATTTCGTCAAACCGTACCCTTTGATCTTCCACCAAACTCATATACCCGCCCCACCGATCAGATCCATCGAATAGACTTCTTCCGGCTGCACGGGCTTGCCGTCATTAACGCGCGCCAGGGTGGCCGCATCCATCAGACCGGTTGTATGGTTTCGCACCTCCAGAAACAACCGCCGAAACCGACACGCCACCTCTTGATTGCAGCGTTCATACTGATGCACCGAAACGCACCCGATGGGCGAGAGCACCCCGTCAAAGTGGCGAATCACTTGCCCAACGGTAATCTCTTCAGGCGACTTGGCCAGCACATAGCCGCCCTGCTTACCCATCACGCTGGTCACCCAGCCTTTGACCTTCATCTCGAGCATAATCCGCTCCAGGAATCGCTTGGGCACGTCATTCCGTCGAGCCAACTGACCAATCGAAATCGGGCGGCCTTGGGAATACTGCTGGACCAACGTAAACAAAGCCCGCAACGCGTAATCGGTTTTCTTTGATATTTTCATACTTAATCTCTATGTACGATTCGACAAGTCGTATATTAACACCCTTTCTAACTTTTCTCAATAAAAAAACGGTTTCTGACTAAAAAATAAGCGGCCCTCCATCAAAAAAACGCATCTTAATTTTTAGTCCTCCTCTTAAAACGCCTGAAAACCTGAAACAGTGTGGACATCATCGCCTGCAAGGATAAAATGAGGTGCAAAGGCTCTCGAGCAGATTATGGCGATTAAAAAAAACAAACGTCGGAAACAGACGTAATAAAATAACCAAACAAAACCGCAAAATCGTCTTATTTTGGAAGGCTCAACAATGGTACACCGCAACTCCCACACATCTGAAAAGGGGAAATACACCCCTTGCACGCGGCTGATGTTCGTCCTGATGTTCATTAGCAGTAGCCTCGGTCTTGCCCAAACCGCCGAGGACAGCCCCAAAACCGATGCCGAAGAGCACTGGATTGCCCTGTTTAACGGCAAGAATCTGGACGGCTGGGTCCCCAAGTTCGCGGGGTGTAAGCTGGGCGATAATTTTGCCGAAACCTTCCGCGTTGAGGACGGCTTGTTGAAGGTCGTTTATGACCAGTACGAAACCTTTGACAACCGCTTCGGCCATCTGTTCTATCGCATGCCCCTGAGCCATTACCGCCTTCGCGTGGAATATCGGTTTGTCGACGAGCAGGTCGATGGCGGCCCCGGCTGGGCCTATCGCAACAACGGCATCATGTTGCATTGTCAAGACCCGAACACAATGGGACTGAACCAATCGTTTCCGGTCAGCATTGAGGTGCAACTGCTCGGCGGCGACGGCCATAACAAACGCCCGACTCTGAACGTCTGTACGCCAGGCACGCACATCGTGCTCGATGGCAAACTCGAGACCCGCCATTGCATCAACTCCACCTCCGAGACCTACCACGGCGACCAGTGGGTTATCGCAGAAGTCGAAGTACGCGGCAGCGAAGTCATTCGCCATTACGCCAACGGCAAACTTGTACTGGAATACAGCCAGCCCCAACTGGACGAGAATGACCCCGATGCGAAAAAACTGATTAAGGATGGAAATACACTGTTGACCGGCGGCTATATCTCCCTCCAGGCCGAAAGTCACCCCTGCGAATTTCGTAGGGTGGAGATGCTCCCGCTGGAATGAACGTTCATCGCCGACAGACTCTCTGCTGCCGCGCCGTGACAGGGCCTTGAAGGCGATAAAAGAGAGTCCCCCACGGCCCCACAGGCCGAACGGCAACACAATCAGAACGTCAGGTACCGCGCAGCCTTACGCAGAAGTTTACCGGGTTTACCAATGTCAGTGATGGCGCAGAGCCGTCCTTCCTGGCGGCGCTTGAGAATGGTGCGCACGGTTATCGGCCCCAGCCCCGGCACA
>JAAYQH010000246.1 GCA_012519365.1 Planctomycetota bacterium
GTTCCCTTAAAAAAGCGTTTGCAGCAAATTCCCAATTTGAAACACACACAGTGTCACGATATACGCCATCGCTGTTAAGCCGAAAAACTGGAGCAATGCCCATCGCCATTTGCCGGATTCCTTGCGGGTAATCGCCACCGTCGCGACACACGGCGTACTAAGCAGACAAAACAGCATTATGCAAAAGCCCTGGAGCGGATTATAGTCAGCGCGAAGACGCTGCTGGAGCAATGTCAACGTCTCCTCGCTGTCTTGTTCATCGCCCAGCGAATAGAGAATGCTTAATTGCGACACAAACACCTCTTTGGCCATGGTCGCACCGATCAGGGCGGTACCGATCTTCCAGTCAAACCCCAGCGGACGAATGGCCGGCTCTATTGCCCTGCCAAAACGCCCTGCAATAGAATATCGTATCTCTGCGGTGTATTGCTCTTGCGATGTCAAGTGTTCTATCAGAGCCTTGGGAGGCTTGGGAAAGCTCGTCAGAAACCACAGGACAATAGACAAGCCAAGGATAATAGTTCCGGCCTTTTTCAGATACATCCAGCCGCGATCCCACCTGTGAATGAGCAGGCCTTTCCACGTGGGCAGCCTGTATGGCGGCAGTTCCATCACGAATGGCACCGATTCGCCTTTCAGAAGGGTCCGCCGCAACAGATTGATACACACAACAGCCGCAACAATGCCGATAAGATAAATCAGCCACATCACCGGCCCGTGACACTGAGGCGGAAAAAACGCCGGAATCAGCAGCGCATAAATCGGTATCCGCGCTCCGCAGCTCATCAGCGGAACGACCAGCATCGTCGCCAGACGATTGCGACGGTTCTCCAGAATCCGAGTGGCCATAATGGCCGGCACAGAGCAGCCAAACCCAATCAACATTGGGATAAAGCTTTTGCCGTGCAACCCGATCTTGTGCATAATGCGATCCATAATAAAGGCCGCCCGGGCCATGTATCCCGTATCCTCCAAAAAAGCGATGCTCAAAAATAACAGAAGAATGTTCGGCAGAAAGATCACCACCCCGCCGACGCCTCCGATGACGCCGTCCACCAGTAACGACTGAAGCCAAAGCAGATTCTCCCCTGGCCAGACCGCGACAATAGCCGCACTAAGCCAATCAAAACACATTTCCAGCCATGCCATCGGATAGTCGCCGAGCTTAAAGGTTAGATAAAATACCAGATACATCAACACCGCGAATATCGGCAGTCCCAGCCAACGATGTGTCAGCACCCTATCCACCTTGTCGCTGATATCATGGCGTGTCAGGACGGTATGTTTGACCGCTTCCTGGCAGGCCCCGCTAATAAAGCCATAGCGCCGGTCAGCAATCAAAATATCCGGACTGTCGCCGAAAAGGGTTTTGAGAAGCTCTTGCGAGACCTGAACTTTTTCGAGAAGGTCAGGGGTGTTGACGCGCTCACGGATTTCTGCGTCGCCTTCGAGCAGTTTCAGCGCTACCCAACGGCTGCCATAGCGATCCGAAAGCTCCTTTGCGTGAAGGTGCACGAGTTTTTCAACATGCGACAGTTCCGCCTCAATATCGCTACCGTAGCTTATGTGGGGTGTAAGAGGAACCTTATCGGCAGCGGTTTCTACCACCGCATCCAAAAGAGCGTTCA
>JAAYQH010000247.1 GCA_012519365.1 Planctomycetota bacterium
GCCCCGCCGCAGCCAGTTCCGCCGCTGTTGCATCGATACTGCTGCGCACCTCATCCATCTTCCCGTTAATGTAAGTATCAATTTTGGAAGGACTTGCAAGACAGCAACGAAGCTCGGTATTCAACCGGAATCGCAATAAATCCAGCAAATCCAAATCCATCGGGTCTTTAATGGCAATTTTTAATTCGCCATTATCCCTGCCCAACGGTATCACGTGATGTTTTTTGATGAGTTCTTCGGGGATGAGTTTGGAGGCATTAGAGGGAATTTCGACGTGGTCCAAATCGACGTATTCAAGATTAAACTGTTCGGCCAGGGCCTCGGTAATCTGATCTTCTGTCGCCAAGCCCATTTCAATCAGCGTCTCCCCCAGCCGTTTATTGCTCGCTTTGGCTTTTTTTATGGCCCGGATAAGATTGTTTTTATCAACATACCTCTTACGATACAGGATTTCACCCAAATGTCGTTGTTTTTTCTGCATTAAAACCTTCTTTGCAAAAACATTCCTGTGTTCATTTCAAACAACGTATTATACCAACTTTACCGCCCCACGTCAAATAGTCAATTCACGTCGCAACAGATTTAATGCCGTTTGGGTTGCACGAAGACGCACCGACGCCCTGCCGGCATTGGCAAAATGACACCGATGGACTCGGCATTGACCCTCATCCTGTATACCAATATAGACAAGTCCAACGGGTTTTTGTTCCGTCCCTCCGCCGGGCCCGGCAATACCGGTTATGCTGATAACGCAATCGGCCCCGGATTGTTGGGCGGCCCCCTCGGCCATGGCCCTGGCAGTTGCCTCACTGACCGCCCCAAATCGCTCAATCACCTCAGGCGGCACCTTCAACTGATGGATTTTTGCCTGATTACCATAGGTAATCCATCCGCAAATGTAATAATCACTGGAACCCGGCACATCCGTAATCAGCTTGCCGATAAGCCCGCCGGTGCACGATTCAGCTGTTACCAGCGTCTTATGTTGAGAACGCAATAAACGCCCGACTACATCTTGAAGGGTATCTTCGCCACTTCCAAACACCAGCGGCCCAAGGATTTTTTCCAGTTCTTCACGCTCGGTGTTGAGCACTTGCTCTGCCTCGAGCGAAGAAGAGCCTGATGCGACTATTTGAAGGGTAATAATCCCTTCGCTGACAGTGCAGTTGACCAGCGGGTTTCGGCCACGTTGCATGCGATGACCCAACATCTCAGCGATTGTGGATTCGCCGGCTCCAAAACATCGCAAATTGACCGAACGAACCGTCGGCCCCTTGAGCCGCTGACAAATCCGCGGCATCACCGCGTTTTCGAACATCGCCTTCATTTCCCCGGGCACCCCCGGCATCAGGGCGATCAAGGTGTTTTCGGTTTCATACAATACCCCCGGCGCCGTCCCGCGCGGGTTGTCAATCGGCTCAGCCCCCTGCGGAATAGTTGCCTGAACCCGATTGCTCCGGGGCATTGTCATTCCGCGCGACGTAAAAAACGCCTCAATCTTCTCACCCAATTCAGGATGATAGACCAGCTCAACCCCCAAATACTCGGCCAGCGCCTCTCGTGTCAAATCATCATCAGTCGGCCCCAGCCCTCCGGTCACCAACACAAAATCCGCCCTCCGAACTGCCTGCCGCAACGCCTCGACAATCTCGGCTGTTTCATCAGGCACCAACTGAACCGAAATCGTTTGGACGCCGACCTCGAACAAGCGACCGCTTAACCAAGCAGCATTGGTGTCCACGGTTTGGCCGCACAGCAATTCATTACCGATGCTCAGTAAACACGCACGGCTCATCTTAGCCCACCTTTATCAACGCCTTGACCACCCCGTCACGATAGCCGGCAACCACCTCAAACGCCTCGGCGGTCTGCTCAAAGTCAAACGTATGGGTAATCATAAAGTCCAAATCGACCTTTTTTTGTGCGACCAAATCGATGGCTTTTTGCGTGCAGTGATTTTGCCGACGCACATTGATAAGCGTGATTTCTTTTCGACGGATTAAATCCGGGCAAAAAGACACCCTATCTTCCCGCGGAATGCCGATTATCATCAACTTTCCGCCGGGTTTGAGCATTTCCACGGCCTGATCGAGGGTTTCCTGCTGGCCGGCACATTCATAGACAATATCCAGCCCTTCCGGCTCCCGCTGCATAACAGCCCCGACCACATCCTCTGTTCGCGGACTGCCAACCCAATCGGCCCCCGCCTGTTGCGCTATAGCCATACGTTCCGGAATAATCTCCGTTACATAGGCAGTTTGTACCCCCTCGGCTTTGGCCGCCGCCAGGCAGCTCAGACCAATGGGCCCGGCACCCAAAACGCCAACCTTCATCGACATCCCGGCCGCCGACTGCTGCACCGCATAAACACCGATGGCAAACGGCTCACACAACACCCCCTGCTGAAGCGTGATCTTCCCGTCGATCGGAAAACAACACTCTGCCGGCATCACCAGATATTCGCTCAGACAGCCCGGAAGCTGCCCCGGACAACCCAGAAACTTCAACTTCCGACACGTATGCGGACGCCCCGCTCGGCATTGATCACACATGTGACACGACACCGCCGGCTCTACAACCACCGCCTGGCCGGCGGCAAGGGATGTTACCGCCGAACCGACCTCGACGACGACGGCCGAACATTCATGCCCAACCTGATACGGGTACTCAACGACCTGACTGCCGATCCGTCCGGTTTCATAATAATGCACATCGCTGCCGCAAACCCCGACATATTTAATCTTCAATAAAACATCCGTTGGCCCCTGGACCCTCGGCCTTGGAATCTCTTTTAATTCAATGCGGCGAAGGGCAGTGAGCATTTGTGCTTTCATCGTGGCAGTTTTCATAGGTTTTTCCAAATATTTTTCTCCTATTTTGTTTTTCTCAATTTTTGAAAAAATTTTCCATTTTTTGCGCTAAAATCCTACCCCAAACAGCCTTCACATGAAAGTAAATTTATCGGCAGGTTGAGTGA
>JAAYQH010000248.1 GCA_012519365.1 Planctomycetota bacterium
AGCCCTTCGGTCAGCAGATATCCCAATTGTTCCTGATCGGTAATCGGCAGCGAATAAATCGGTTGCATGTCAGACCACAAATCGCCCGGAAGATCGTCGGCGCGATTGCTGATTCGCAGTAAATGACGCGTCAACGATTCGGCTGCCAAAAAATAACAATCCGCCTCCATCGTCGCCGGCATATACGTTTCGATGGTTTTCAGCAAGGCCAATGTCTGGTAAGCATGGCGACGGGCTTCAAGATAATTGCGGTTGTGGTTTTGGATATAGGCCAGGTTGTAGTTGGCCAGCATCCGCACCACCGGTGAACGGCTGTTCAGTGCACGGGTAAACAACTCGGCCATTAACACTTGCTCATGGGTTTTTTGCAGACACAATGCCATTTGCAGGGTGAGCCAGTCGGCAAGCGCCTCGTCTTGCTCGGTACGCCGGCTCAGATTTCCTCGAAGCCGTTCATAGACATAGGCGGCCTTAAGATATTCCCGAGAGGCATACAATCTCTCGGCTGTTTGCAAAGAAATCGCCTCGTCCAGCATATCGCTGGTATGGCGTCCCAAATCCATCTGATTGATCATCACTGCCGGATCGGACGCATTGTCGCTTTTCATGGACGCCGGCTCGACGGCAGCGGTGGCGGTTGCTTCGGCGGGGATTTGACCAGCGTCAGGAGCACTCCCAATCGGATGACGAATCAGATAGAGCAAAATACCGGTCAATACGAGCAAATTCGCAATAAGAATAAAATAGGTCAGGTTAAACGGTTTTTGGGTGTCGTATGAAATCGGTTGCCGCGGTGTTGCGGGACTGCCCGGCGAATAGGAATTGTCGTAATTAGGTGATGGTGCACCGCCTGCGAAGAGGTCTTTAGCGGTAATATCCACCTTGACGTCATTGCCGAAAAGTTCCGAAAGATTCGGAATATCGCTCTTCTTGCCCGTATTGTCGTTTTTTTTGCTGTTCATTTAATTTTGTCAGGTCGAATCGCCACCATTGTTTTGGCGCACTATGATTTCAATCTTTCAAGTGTGCAAATGATGTGCCATTGCCGACGAGAATTAAAGGAATGGGCGGAAATCCCCCGAGCAGGGGGATATTAGGGGGCAGTTAATCCAAATTTTTCAAGTTCGCCCCCTGGGTCGTGTCTGCTTTCCATACACGGGCTGTAGACTTTGCAAACACCACTGCGGTAAGGTAAAGCAGGCGAGTCAATTACGGCGTGAAACGAAAAGCATTGAGGTCTTTTTTGCGATGATAAAGGTAAAAAAGACCTGTTTTATGTATTTTAAGGGAGTCCAAGTCTATCAATGTTGGCCCGTCCGATGTTACAATCAGATTGGCGTGTTTCAGGTCGCCGTGCGTGATGCGATATTGATCAAGAAGTGTCAAAATCTCGAAAACCTTGTCAATTATCTTTGTTTTCTGTTCTTTAGGTATCTCTTGGTCGGCCAGGTAGTCGTACAACTTTGGTCCCGGTGCCAGTTCTGTAATCAGCCACGACCGCCTGAGCAGAAAGCCGTTGTATTCTTCTATAAAACCGGCTGGCCGAGGTGTTGGAATGCCCAGTTGCAACAGACGGCGGGCATTGAGCCAGCCCCGACGTGCGCGAGAGTGTTTAAGGGTGTGGCGAATCTGATGCCAAAGCCCCTTGGGATTATACCGCTTGATGACATAGTTGCGTCCATGTAGCGTAACAGCGGTAACAAAGCTCGTCTTTCCGTTTTTCAGCAGGCGAGCCGAATCGGTCAGTTGGTCAAGGGTATGGATAAAATTATTGATATCAGATGGGTCTATATCCGATTTATCGAATACAGCAAAATAGCGCTCGGTTTTAATACGGCAAAGCCGTTCGTCATTGCGCAAAGCCGATTTTACGGTTTCTGAATGGTGTTTATTGGGTTTTTGATTATCGTCGGCATAACGTATCATTGGCCGAGGGACCTCTTATCCAGAGTAAAGAATTCCATTGCGATTGAATCCGATTCCACGTATAGTTTCGCGTATCTTAAGGTCTAAATTACGAGATGTCAAATGGTTGTGTTCGCTGGTCAGCGATCGGCACGTAGGGAAGCAGGTTTTTAACATTAATGGGTTGGTTTGAAATCATAATAGCGGTTTTGATCGTAGTGGAAATTGCCTTTACGGTTCAGGTGTATAGCAATTATCACTACGCAATGAAAAAATATCAACGAGAGCGTACCTTTCGGCCGCGTTGTGTTGTTATTGTTCCCTGCAAGGGCCTGGATGAAGCTTTTGAGGAAAATATACGCTCTTTCTATGAACAAGCTTACTCCGATTTCCGGCTATGGTTTGTCGTGGAAAATCGAGAAGACCCAGCCTATGAAATCCTGCTAAGGCTCAAAGCACGCCATCGAAATAATCCTAAAGCCTTAGATGTGCGGATTTTAGTATCTGGCCCCACTGCAGGGTGCAGCCAAAAGCTGCATAATCTGTTGTTTGCGGTGCGCCAAATCCCTGACGATGTGGAGGTGCTGGTCTTTGCCGACTCGGATGCATGTGTCGGGTCGAATTGGCTGTCCCAACTGGTCGCTCCCCTGCGCAGAGAAGGCATTGGTTTGGCCAGCGGGTACCGCTGGTTCATTCCCAAAGATCGACACCCGGCAACCTTGGCCCTTTCAGCTATAAACGCCAAAGTCTGTCAATTACTGGGAAATACGCGGTTTAATTTGGCATGGGGCGGGTCGATGGCTGTACGACGTCGGGACTTTGAACGGCTCGGCATCGAGCACCTTTGGAGTCGGGCACTGAGTGATGATTTATCTATAAGCCGGGCGATTCGCCGGGCCGGCCTGCGGACGCGTTTTGTCCCGGCCTGTATGGTCGCTTCGTATCAATCTATGACGTGGGGTCAATTGTGGGAGTTTGCGCGACGCCAGTTTATCATTACTCGTGTTTATGCGCCGCGATTGTGGCTGTTTGGATTGATTGGAGCCTTGTTCTCGGTGGTTGGTTTGTGGGGCAGTTTAGCACTGACGATTTGGGGCTGGACTGTCCAGGCACCGTACCGACTTGAATATACTATCCCATTTGTGGTATTTTTGGGGTGCCAGTTCTTTCGGGCAGTCGTACGGCAACGGTTGGCCTCGCGATTACTGGACAAAGACAAAGAGGCCTTACGCCTTGTGTGGTGGGTCGATGTACTGGGATTTTGGGCAGGCGGGATCATCCTGGCGGGTATGATTTTGTCATCGGCGTTTGGGCGAACCATCGTTTGGCGGCAGGTGTGCTATCGTATCCATAGTCCCACTAAGATTGAAATTCTAACTAAAATCCAGTAGGCACAAAGCGAGAATGTTCAATGAGTAACAGGATAGATGGTATAGGAAGATGGAAAGGTATATCCATGCAAAAGTTATTATTCTTTTTGAGTGCAATAGGGCTGTGGGCAATGGCATCGGCTGAGCCTTCACTGGAGATTCGCCAAGTTCGGTCTTTTGATACCGGTTGGCGTTTTTTGCAGGCTGATACGAACGCGGCCCAAGAGCCGAACTTTGACGATGGGACTTGGCAGACCATTGATGTCCCGCATGACTGGAGCATTGCCGGACCGTTTTCCCCCGACGCCCCCGCGGGTGGAGACGGCGGTTTTTTACCCACCGGCATCAGCTGGTACCGCAAAACGTTTACTCTCCCCGCGACCTGGACGGATAAATTGGTGTTTATCGAATTTGACGGCATCATGGCCAACAGCACTGTCTGGATCAATGGACGTCAGATAGGTCAGCGGCCAAGCGGCTATGTCAGCCAACGCTATAATTTGACGCCGCACTTAAAAGCAACCGGCCGGGAAAATGTAATCGCGGTACGAACAGATACGACCGTGCAGCCGGATTCGCGGTGGTACACCGGCCAGGGGATTTATCGTCATGTCCGGCTCATTGCCACTGAACCGATTCGCCTGGGGCAATGGAGTACGTTTGTCACGACGCCGAACATATCAGAAGACCAGGCCGCAATCCGGGTCCAGACTGATGTTGTGAATTCCACCGGTAACGCTACAGAGGTTGCTGTCCAGACGCTGATTTACAGGCCCGATGGGAAGGTTGTCGCCCAAGGCACAACGCCCATCAAAACAATCAAGCCCGAAACCACCGAGTCTTTTGAGCTGGAACTGACCGTCCCTGAGCCCATCCGATGGGACATTATCTCGCCTGTTCTCTATACCGCCCACACCAAAGTGATATTGCAAGACAAGACCCTGGACGATGTCATTACCCCCTTCGGGATCCGTGAATTTCGCTTTGAGCCGGCAACGGGATTTTGGCTCAATGGTCGGAATTTCAAGATCAAAGGCGCCTGTGTGCATCATGACGGCGGGGCGTTCGGGGCGGCTGTCCCTCTTCAGGTCTGGCAGGATCGACTCAAGACGTTAAAATTGCTGGGTATCAATGCCATTCGCACAGCCCATAACGCTGTGGCCCCGGAATTTCTGGATTTGTGTGATCGCATGGGCTTTCTGGTGATGAACGAGTTTTTTGACACATGGAAGATCGGCAAACGTCCCGGTGATTATCACCGTTTCTTCGATGAGTGGGCCTTAATCGATGCACGGGAAACAGTTCGGCGAGACCGGAATCATCCGAGCGTGATTATTTACAGTGCCGGCAATGAGATTCGCGACACCCAGCGGACCGAACAGGCCAAACGTATCCTTGCCTCGTTGCTGGATGTTTATCATACCGAGGACCCGACCCGTCCGGTTACACAAGCGCTGTTTCGACCCAATAGCAGCGGCGATTACGACAACGGCCTGGCGGATATTCTGGATGTTGTCGGGCAGAATTACCGTGAAAACGAGTTGCTGGCGGCCTATCGCCAAAACCCCAAGCGGAAAATAATCGGAACGGAAAACTCTCACGATTTGAACGTCTGGCTGGCCTTGCGGGACAACCCGCCTTACGCTGGCCAGTTCATCTGGAGCGGCATCGATTATCTGGGCGAATCGCGCCAATGGCCTGCCATTTCGACGCCGTTCGGCCTGATTGACCGAGCCGGGGGGCTGCGTCCGCGTTCGTATCAGCGGCAAAGCTGGTGGTCCGACGAGCCGATGGTGCATATTGTCCGCCGCATCGGTCGCAATGAACCGTCACCGATTGATCCGGGCTATGAGGCCAGTACCGATGGCCGCTTTCGTGTACTTGAGTTTTCCGACTGGACGCCGATGAGCCTTGAGCCGCACACCGAAACCGTGGATGTGTACAGCAATTGTGAATGGGTCGAGCTGTTTCTCAACGGCCGGTCGCTTGGTTCGAAGCCAAAACCGGCGGATGATTCACCGCGGACGTGGCAGGTGGACTTTGAGGCGGGCCTCATCAAAGCCGTTGGATCCAATAACGGCAAACCCGTCGCAACCCACGAGCATCGAACCGCCGGAGAGCCGGCCGCCGTGCGCTTACTGACGCCGCGTTCTAAGCTGAGCCGAGACTGGAATGACGTGGTTCGTGTGGAAGTACAAATTGTGGATGAAAAGGGCGTATTGGTCCCGAATGTCCGCCATAAGGTAACCTTTTCAATCAGCGAACCGGGCATTATCGCTGCGGTGGACAATGCTGATGTGTTCTCTCATGAATCATTTCAGGCAAACTTCCGAAGTGTATATCAGGGACGCAGCTGGGTCTGGCTCAAAGCCGGCGTCGAGCCGGGACAATGTACACTGACTGCCGAATCGGAGAACCTCAAACCGGCCACGCTTACCTTTGAGGTTAAGTGAGAAGCGAGTGGCGTGCAAAGCCCGTGGCCTGAGCGAACCAATCGGCGATTTGCGTTTTGCCTCCCCGATAAAGTTATTTTGAACGCGGGGTTGTTTCAAAGACTGCCACGCGCCCTTTGCCGGCCTGTTTGGCCGCATACAGCGCCTGGTCGGTGGTGCGAGCCACTTCGCCGGGGCCGCTTTGGCCGTCGTATTGGCCCACGCCGACGCTGATGGACAGCTCGATTTTGTGCTGTTCCCAGATCATCGGCGTGCTTTTGACCATCGTGACCATCCGTTCGGCCACAATCGCCGCGTCGCTGACCGAGGTATTCGGCAAGATAATGGCAAACTCGTCGCCGCCATACCGGGCGGCTACGTCAATTTGACGAATACATGCTCCGATACGGCGAGCAATCTGCTTGATTGCCATATCCCCGGCGCGATGGCCGTAAATGTCGTTGATGAGTTTGAGATTGTCCACGTCGGCCATTATAATCGACAGCCGCCCGCCGTACCGCTGGGTCCGCCGCAATTCCGCCTCCAGGGTCTCATAAAACGTGCGATGGTTCAGCATTCCTGTCAGCCCGTCGGTCTTGGCTTGACGCTGGGTCTTTTCAAACAGTTTGATGTTGCCGATGGATGCCCCCACAAGCTGACGAAACAGCTCCACAATTGCGATCTGGTCCTCGGTAAAGTTGCTCCCGTCGATTTTGTCGCTCAGATTCAGCACCCCCACAACACGCCCATGGCAAATCAGGGGGGCGATGACGCAGCTTTTGGTGCTGTAATTTCTTGAAAACGACCGTTGTGTGTTTTTGATATTCGGTGCCTTGTGATTATCGACATCGTCGATGATCAGTAACTCCTGGCTCCGCACCGCCGCGACCATCGGTGAGGGCGGATTCTGATTGAGCGAGACGATGTTATTGATCAGAAAGGGGTGGTTGTTGTTCTCCAGATGCAAAATGTCACTGTTTTCGTCAAGGATATACAGCGAGGCGAGCCGTGCGCCGACCAAATGCGGGATTTCATGAACGCAAATATCGGCGATGCGTTTAACGTCGAGACAGTTGATTTTCTTGGCCAGCGGCGTAATGACATCCAGTCGGCAGTTATGCCCGGTTGAGCCGGAACAGGCGGACTGGAGGGTCGATTGGGTCTTGTCCTTTTTCATCATCGCTATCGTATCCATAAAAGATAGGTCTCTGTCTCATATCAGCCGTGTTGATATTTCGGAAAGATGCGGCGGGCAATTAACCGCAAACCGAAAAAAACTTACCCACCCTGCAAGACCCAACAAACCGACCACCGCGGTTATTATCAGACTCGTTCCGTCGACATTAACCTCCCGGCAGCGTGTGAGGATTCCTGCTCGACACTCCCCCGGGAGAGATGAAAGTTGCCTCCCAAAGGATGTTGCCCGACGAAAAACAAAACTCCTGCCGCTGTTTCACGCCTATGATGCCGGCATCTGTTCAACGTATCGGGCGGGTCTTTTGATGCGGTTTTATCTGAAATTATACGGTTAGCAGCTTAGTAGCACTTGAAATCAGACGGGCGAATGGGTACACTGCTGCGTTTATGACAATGTTAAAATCCAAACAGGGAGTTTAGCCAATGCGTAAAAATATTGCGATTGCCGGCGTAACCGGTGCGGTAGGACAGGAATTTTTGAATATTCTGGCCGAGCGGCAATTTCCATTTGCCTCGATTAAGATGCTGGCCAGTTCCCGCTCAGCGGGCAAAAAAATACCCTTTATGGGTAAAGAATATACAGTCGAGGAATTAACAGCCGACAGTTTTGACGGCGTGGATATTGCGCTATTTTCCGCCGGCGGTGCGCGAAGTAAAGAATTTGCGCCGGCTGCGGTTAAGGCCGGTGCGGTGGTGGTGGATAACTCCTCAGCCTTTCGGATGGACCCCGAGGTGCCGCTGGTCGTTCCGGAGATCAACCCTGAGGCGATCGCCAGGCACAAGGGGATTATCGCCAATCCGAACTGCTCGACGATTATCGCCAATGTGCCGCTTTGGCCGCTGCACAAGGTCAATCCCATCAAACGGCTGGTGGTCAGCACGTATCAGGCCGCCAGCGGGGCGGGTCAGTCCGCGATGCTGGAAATGATGCAGCAGGCCCGCGAGGTGCTGGAAGGCAAGCCTGTGACCTGCAAAACCCTGAAATACCAACTGGCGTTCAATGTCTATTGCCACGATTCGAAGATCGGGCCGAACGGCTACAACGAAGAAGAAATGAAGATGGTGCACGAGACGCACAAAATCTTCAATTGTCCGCAGATGGCGATTACCTGTACCTGTGTGCGTGTTCCGGTGATGAGGACGCATTGCGAGAGTCTGAACGTTGAGTTTACGAACCCCATCACACCGGACGAGGTGCGTGATTTGCTGGCCGCAGCGCCGGGCGTGTCGATCATCGACGATCGTGAACACAACCACTTCCCGATGCCGGTGGACGCCACGGGCAAGGACGATGTGTTTGTCGGACATATTCGGCAGGACGAGTCGCTTGCTGATAATCGCGGCATCAATCTTTGGATTGCCGGTGACCAGATTCGTAAAGGCGCAGCACTGAACGCGATTCAGATCGCCGAACTGCTTTGAGGGATGTGACGACAGAAGTGAAAGGATAGAAGTCAGAGGGCAGAGAAGTTCAAAGCAGACTTTTCTGTCCTTTTTTGTTTATGACCAAACGCAGGATCAAACTTGAATTGCAATACGATGGCACGGCCTATCACGGCTGGCAGAAACAGCCGACCTTGCCGACGATTCAGGGTATGCTCGAGGCGGCGATGGCAAAGCTGTGCGGCACGGCGGTGGAGGTGGTCGGCTCGTCGCGGACCGACGCAGGCGTGCATGCGTTGGGCCAAGTGGCGCATGTCGATCTGGATTGTCCCGTACCGACCAAGAATATCGCCCGTGCGTTGAATAATCTGCTGCCGAATGATATTGCAGTGGTTACCGCTCAGGATGTGCCTGCGGATTTTGACGCGATCAGCAACACCCAAAGCAAGGCCTACCGCTATACGATCTGCACGAATATGATTCGTCCGGTTATGCGGATTCGATATTGCTGGCATCGGCCGGGGATACTGGATGTTTCCGCGATGGATGCTGCTGCCAGACGTTTGGTGGGAACGATGGATTTCAAATCGTTTGCCTCGGCGGCCGATACCCGCGAAAGTTCGGTGCGGACGGTTCTGCATTGCGTGGTTTCTCAACGCGGTGACGATGTTTTTGTAGATGTTTCGGCAACCGGTTTTTTGTATAATATGGTTAGAAATATGGTTGGCACGTTGGTTGAGATAGGTCGGGGTCGATGGCAGCCGCAAGAGATTGATCGAATTCTGGCCGCCAAAGACCGCGCTGCCGCCGGTCCCATCGCACCGGCGTCGGGATTATGCCTGAGGCGCATCTGCTATTGAAAACCATCGTTCAAAAATAAAAACAGGAGAACCTGTCTTCGGCTGGGTTTTTTGATGCATATCGTACATATCATAACGCGGTTGATTCTCGGCGGGGCACAGGAAAACACACTGATTACCTGCCAATTGCTGGCACAGCGCGGCCATCGAATCACGCTGATTACTGGCCCGGCCCTCGGTCCGGAAGGGGCGTTGTTTGAGCGGACTCGAAACGCGGGGTACGAGGTTGTCGTATTAAACGATCTGATTCATCCTATCCGTTTCCAAAACGACCTGCGGGCGTATGGGGAACTGAAGCGACTGTTACGGCAGCTGGAGCCGGATATTGTACATACCCATTCGGCCAAGGCCGGTATTCTTGAACGGTTTGTCGGCTGGTCACTGAAGGGGAAACTGCCCCGCAAGGGGCGTTCTGTGCCCCACGTGGTGCATACGGTTCATGGACTGGTGTTTCATCCCTACCAAAGCCGACTGCTGAACGCGATGTATATTCTCATCGAGCGGGCCGCCGCTCGGCGCACCGATGCTTTTATTACGGTGGCCGATACGATGACCGAGAAGGCCAAAGCCGCCCGGATCGGCCTTGACAAACCTTGGACGACCGCTTATTCGGCTATTGAAGAGGATGCGTTTTTGACTCCGCCGTCCCAAACTCAGATTCAACAATTTCGTCGTCAGTATGATATTCCTCTTGATGCGACGGTGTTTGTCTGTGTTGCGCGGATTGCCGAACTCAAAGGACACTCCTATATTATCGAATCGGCCAAGGCGCTGCGTCGCGAATACGAGAACTGCTGCTGGCTGTTTGTCGGCGACGGGGAATTGACCGACACGATAAAGGCCAAAATTCATAGTGAGGGCTTGCAGGGATGCTTTCGTTTTACAGGGCTTGTGCCGCCGGAACAAATTCCGCTGATTCTTCATGCCTCCGATATTCTCGTCCATTGCTCATTGCGTGAGGGATTGGCGCGTGTGCTGCCGCAGGCGATGTTGTGCGCCAAGCCGGTAATAAGTTTTGATATTGACGGCGCCAAAGAGGTTGTTACCCCGCAGACAGGGTTTCTGACTGAGCCGAAAAATGTCGGACAGTTGATCCGGGCCTGCCAAAGACTGCTGGACGAGCCGGCGTTGAGACGACAGCTGGGAGAAAACGGACGCCAATTTGTCAAAGAAAAGTTCGCCCCGGATACGATGGTCGATACCCTTGAGCGGATCTATCACGACCTGATGAAAACTGGTCGGTAGACGCTATTAGAGAGGTTTTTGGGTTTGTTTGTCATCAGACGGGAAGGATAGCGATTTATGGATCGAAAATTAGTCAAACGCCGAAGTGAGTATGTGTGGGAAGTGCCGCAAAGTGAGCCGATGCGCGTGCCGGGGACGATCTTTGCCTCCGAGACCCTCATTCATGAGATGGACGATATGGTGGTTCGGCAGGTGCAAAATGTCGCCGCACTGCCGGGCATTGTAAGCGGCTCGTTTGCGATGCCCGATGCGCATTGGGGATATGGTTTTTGTATCGGCGGCGTTGCGGCGTTTGACCCGGCCGACGGCATAGTCAGTGCGGGGGGGGTAGGTTTTGATATTGCCTGCGGCGTACGGACACTGCGAACGGGGCTAAAGGTCCAGGACATGCCGGCGCTGCGCGAACCGCTGGCCGAGGCGCTGTATCGCACGATTCCCGCCGGCGTCGGTAGCACCGGCAAGATCAAACTATCCGTCAGCCGTCTGGACGAGGTGCTGCTCAAGGGGGCCCGCTGGGCGGTCGAAAACGGTTACGGTCTGCCGGAAGATCTGCGATTTATCGAATCCGGCGGTTGTGTTCCCGGGGCCGATCCGTCGCAGGTGTCCGATCAGGCCAAAACACGCCAACTGGATCAGATGGGCACGCTTGGTTCAGGCAATCATTATCTTGAGATTCAGCGAGTGGCCGAGATTTTCGATGCGAAGGCCGCTGCGGCCTTTGGGCTTGAGCTTGACGATATTCTTGTCAGTATTCATTGCGGCTCACGGGGACTGGGACACCAAATCGGGACGGACTTTCTCAAACGGATGACCTCGGCGGCCGGGCAATTCGGTCTGCATCTGCCCGAACGCGAACTGGCTTGTGCTCCGCTGGATTCATCGATCGGCAGAAGTTATTTGGCCGCAATGCGCTCGGGCATCAATTGCGCCTTGGCCAATCGGCAGATTTTGACCCATTTGGTGCGAGAGGTGTTTGCCGAGGTTGCTCCGAAGGCCTCAATCCGTCTGTTGTATGATGTATCGCACAACACCTGTCAGGAAGAAGAGCATCTTGTCGGGGGTAAACGAATGCGGCTGTTTGTGCATCGCAAGGGTGCAACGCGTGCGTGGGGCCCAGGCCGGCCGGAATTGCCGGCTGAATATCGCGGTGTCGGGCAGCCGGTGCTGATTGGCGGTACGATGGGCACGTCCTCGTTCATTCTGGTCGGTACCGAGCAAAGCGAGCGGCTGGCATTCGGCTCGGCCTGTCACGGAGCCGGACGGGCGATGAGTCGAAATGCTGCGACCCGGCAATTTCGCGGCAAGGAGATTGTCGGGCGATTGGCAGCGCAGGGGATTCTTATTCGTAGCCGTTCGATGCGCGGTATTGCCGAAGAATCGCCGCTTGCTTATAAAGATGTCAGCGAAGTCGTCGAAGCGACCCATCAGGCCGGACTGGCGCGAAAAGTTGTGCGTCTGGTGCCGCTGGCGTGCATTAAGGGGTAATCTCAACCTGGCCAACACGGGCAAAGGGGATGTTTTGATAGATGCCTTTCTTGTTGCGATTGCAGCGCAAGAAAGGAATCGTTCAAAATAACGGCATCATCTTGTTTTACCCATGCGGACCGATGTTCGGCCGCCGGACGTTTTCCAGACGGCAGACAATGGGCTTTTCATGGCCGTACTTGATACCCTCCTTGATAGCGTCCTGCCAGACCCTCTGGCACTGCGACGCGTTGAGTTTGCTGATTTCGGCTAAGGTCGAAGCGAAGCCCTGTTTTCTTTAGGACAAAGGAAAAACCGTACAAGTTTGTGGGAGAACTGACCCTAGTAAGCATCCACCCTCCGTGCATATAAGTATTTCTTATCAAAACACTTATCGGCATAAGCCCAAAATCGGTCAGTTTGAGTTACTAACATATGTTTTATGATCGTATGAACGGTTATGAAGACGCACAATGGCAGAACGCTTTCCCCGGCGGCGATGCTGCACTGAAGGCACAAACGCGGCCCCAAGCATCAATCTCGTCTGGCCGGTCA